>JBFWTA010000034.1:0-13497 GCA_050248075.1 Bdellovibrionales bacterium
TTCCGATCTCCGTGGCCTGTGCGGTCGAACTTGTGAAGGCCGGCCGGCGCGTGGTCATGATCGACCCTCACCGCCAATTGCCGCCCGACCGCGCTGCGCTGGTCGAAGAATTCAACCGCAAGCCCGATCCAAA
The DNA here is from genome assembly GCA_050248075.1 of Bdellovibrionales bacterium. Classification (GTDB taxonomy): domain Bacteria; phylum Pseudomonadota; class Alphaproteobacteria; order UBA9219; family UBA9219; genus JBFWTA01. The sequence goes on from JBFWTA010000034.1 coordinate 134, forward strand.
AACTTTCGTCGCCAGCATGCGCGCCCTGCGCCGCGCCCTGCCACTGCACGACCGCGCGAAACGCCTGCCTTATTCCTCGACGCATGTTTACGAAGGCACCGACCGTTTTCTTGCCGCCGAAACGCGGAAGGCGATTTTAAGCCGCAGCCTGGCGTCCGGCGGCCTGTCGGCCATGTGGGGCGCCACCGTGATGCCGTTTGCAGCGCGATCTTTTCGTAACTGGCCCGTCACGGCCGACGAAATGGCGCCGTTTTACCGCCGCGTCGCGGAAATCATGGACGTGCCGCGCGTGCATGACGATCTGGAAAAACTTTATCCCAATTACGGCACCGCGCATCCATCCGCCCTGTCACCGCAGGGCGCGCAGCTTATGTCCAGCCTGCAGAGCAACAGGACGCGCCTGCACGAATCCGGCATCACCTTCGGTCGCTGCCGTTCGGCAGTCGGCGCAAGTTATGCGACCAACGGCCAGGGCTGCACCTATTGCGGGCTTTGCATGTATGGCTGCCCCGGCAACGCCATATTCAACGCCGCATTTGTGGTGGACCGCCTTAAATCCGGCCCGTCTTTCGACCATCGCATTAACTGGATCGGCGAAAGTTTTGAAGAAACACCGCAGGGCGTGACTGTTCACCTGCGCCATCTCGATAACGGCAGCGAGGAAAACATCGCCTGCGAACGATTGTACATCGCCTGCGGCGCCTCGACCTCGGTCCGCCTGGTCGCCGGCTCGCTCAAATGGTTCGACTTTACTTTCCGGCTTATGGATACACAGCTTGTCACCATTCCCGCCTTCCTGCGCCGCCGCAGCGGCATCGGACCGGTGCCTCAGGCCAACGCGCTAGGGCAGGTTTTTGTCGAAATCAGCGATCCGGAGATGTGCGACGAAATCATTCATTTGCAAGTCTACGGCTACAATCCCTTTATCGCCGATGTTCTGCGCGCGCGCTGGGGCAAATGGTTCATGCATGAAGCTCTGTTGCAGCCCCTTTTCGACCGTCTCATGCTCGTCATGGCCTATCTGCCCGGCCAGCTTTCGGGCAGTGTCGCACTGCGCGTAAGCCCGCTGCCGCGCAGCGAGGGCGGTTTGCCGCTCGCGATCTGCACCGGCGAAACGAACCCGCGGACCCTGCCGGCGGTCAAACGCATTAACCACATTCTTCAGGAACATCGCCGCGATTTCGGATGGTTCCCGGCAACATCTTTCACCGAAATTCCCGAGCCCGGCGCAAGTCACCATCTGGCAGGCGGATTGCCGATGCGCGCCTCGCCGGGCGCGCAGGAATCCGACCGGCTTGGCCGGCCCGGCGGACTTAAACGCGTACACGTCGTGGACGGCGCCTGTTTTCCCGCTTTGCCCGCCGAGCATCTGACCTACACCATCATGGCCAATGCCGCGCGCATTGCCGCGCAATCGACGGAAGGACGGTTTTAATGCCCGGCACATGCGCAATAACCGGCGTGAGCGGTTTTGCCGGCAACGCCCTCGCCCGCCGGTTTCAGGCGGCGGGATGGCATGTTATCGCCCTGACCCGCAGCATGAATAACATTCCTTCAAGTATCGAAACCCGTCCTTTCGTTCTGGGCGGACTGGTGCCGCCGTCATTGTTGAAAGGCGCCGACATTCTTGTTCACGCCGCCTATGACTTTTCGCTGACGCGCTGGGCGGATATATGCCACGTGAATGCCGTCGGCAGTGAGTACCTGTTCGATGCCGCCGCCCGCGCAGGCGTCAAGCGTCAGATTTTCATATCCAGCATGTCCGCCTTCGAAGGCTGCCGCTCGCATTACGGCCGCAGCAAGCTGGCCGCCGAAAACGCCGTGCAGATCCGCGGCGGCATCGCCGTAAGGCCCGGCATGATCTATGGCGAAAAGAATGGCGGAATCGCCGCGCAAATTATCCGCATCGCCAAAAAATGGCCGGTCATTCCGATGATCGACCGGGGCGACTTCCCGTTTTACAGCTGCCATGTCGATGATCTTTGCGCCGCCATCCTGCATCTTGCCAATGCCGATGAGATTGCCGGCAATCTGTATATCGCCGCCAATCCCGCCCCTGTTTCCCTGATCGGGCTGGCCAAATCCGCAAGTATGGGCAAACCGAAGCTTATTTTTTCGGTTCCGTGGAGCTGGATGTTCGCAGCACTGTGGCTGGCCGAACGCATCGGCTTGCGCCCGCCCTTCCGCAGCGACAGCGTGTTTTCGCTGGTCCATCGAAATCCCGATCCCGATTTCAGACTGGCCGTGCCGGTTAATTTTCGTCCTTATTAGCGACCGGCGCCGCGGCTTGCCCATGCCGGATAACGCCAAGCAATGCCTCCCCGTACCGCGCCAGCTTGCGGGAGCCGACGCCGGTTATGTCGCGCATGTCGTCGAGCGTTTTCGGCTTGCGCTGGGCGATTTCGCGTAATGTGCTGTCGTGGAAAATGACATAGGCCGGCACATTCTGCGACGCCGCCAGTTCGCGACGCAACCCGCGTAATGCCTCCAGCAGATTTTCGTCGGGCGGCGCGTGATCGGCCTGCGCCGTCTCCTTATCCCGCCGCGCACGGCGCGGCTTCTCGGCCAGACGACGCAACGGAACCTTGACGCCGCCTTTCAGAACCGGCCGCGCCATTTCGGTGACCTCCAGCGCCCCGTAATGCGCCGCGTTGGAATGAAGAAAGCCGCCGGCGATCATTTGACGGATGACGGCGCGCCACGCTTTTTCCGCCAGTTCCTTGCCGACGCCGAAGGTCGGCAGCTTGTCGTGGCCATTAAGCAGTATGCGTTCCGTCGGCTTGCCGAGCAGGACATCCATCAGATAGCCAGATCCAAACCGTTGGCCAGTGCGCAGGGCGGCGGAAAGAATTTTCTGCGCCGCCACAGTGCCATCCCATGTTTCGGGCGGTTCGAGGCAGATATCGCAGTTGCCGCAAGGCTGGCTCTTTTCATCGAAATAATCGAGCAAGGCGACGCGGCGGCATGTCACCGTTTCGCAGAATCCCAGCATCGCGTCCAGTTTGCCGCGAACCACGCGTTTTTGCGCGTCAGGCATTTCGGATTCGTCGATACGCTGCGACAGCATCACGACATCGCCCAGGCTGTAGGTCAGCCACGCCTCCGCCGGTTCGCCGTCGCGCCCCGCGCGGCCGGTTTCCTGGTAATAGCTCTCAAGGCTTTGCGGCAGGTCGAGATGCGCCACGAAACGCACATCCGGCTTGTCGATGCCCATGCCGAAGGCGATGGTGGCGGTCATGATGATGCCGTCCTCGCGCAAAAAGGCCTGCTGATGCTTGCGCCGCAAGGCCTGATCCATGCCCGCGTGATAGGGCAAGGCGCGGAAGCCCTGATTATTCAGCCATGCCGCCGTTTCCTCCACCTTCTTGCGCGAGCCACAATAGATAATGCCCGCCTGCCCGCGCCGGCCTTGCTCGTTCAGAAAATCGCCCAGCTGCCACAACCGGCTGCCGCCGCGTTCGGCGACGCGGTAACGGATATTGGGCCGGTCGAAACTGGACACGAACACACGCACGTCGTCCAGTTTAAGCTGAACGATAATGTCGTCGCGCGTGATACGATCCGCCGTGGCCGTGAGCGCGATGCGCGGCACCAGCGGAAACTGCTCGTGCAGCACCGACAGCTTGCGGTATTCCGGACGGAAATCATGCCCCCATTGCGACACACAATGCGTTTCGTCGATGGCGAACAGCGCAATCTCGATCTGCCCCAGCATGCGCAGGAACCATTCCGTCAACAGCCGCTCCGGCGCGACGTATAAAAGGTCGATCTCGCCGGCGCGTAATTTCTTTTCCACTTGCTGCGCGGTCTGAAAATCCTGACTCGAGTTCAAAAATGCCGCCCGCACGCCGAGCTGCGCCAGCGCATCCACCTGATCCTGCATCAGCGCGATCAGCGGCGATACCACCACCCCCACACCTTTACGCATCAAGGAAGGCAACTGGTAACACAGCGACTTCCCCGCCCCCGTCGGCATCAGCACCAGCGCATCGCCGCCATTGGCGACATGGGTGATAATATCTTCCTGCCCGCCGCGAAATTCGTGATAGCCGAAAACATCGTTCAGCAGCCGCAGGGCTTCGGCGGGCTCGAGAAGGTCGTTCTGCAAGGCGGTTTGCTCGGCGCGAATCATGCGGGGAGATTACACGTCGCTTCCCTTCAGACGCGATCGAAATTCTCGAGCGCCTGCCTGACATTCGCCGCCACCCCGGCCCAATCCCCCCGCCGGGTCTGGCGGAACAGGCGGGCGGTCGGGTACCACGGGTTGTCGTCGCGGTCCAGCATCCAGCACCAGGACGGCGCGAAGGGCAGCAGGACCCAGAGCGGCTTGCCCATGCCGCCCGCCAGATGCGCGACTGAGGTGTCGCAGGAAATGACCAGATCGCATTGGTTTATAAAACGCGCCGTCGCGGCGAAATCGTTGAGCCGGGGCGACAGGTCGGTCACCGGCGTTTGCGTCAGGAATTCCGCGTCGCCCGGCCGCATGTCGCGGGTGACGGCGTAAAAGCCGATGCCCGGCACCGTGAACAGCGGCGCCAGTTCCCGGAGCGTCACCGAGCGGCGGATATCGTTACGGTGGTTGGGGTTGCCGGACCATGTCAGGGCCACCTTGCGCCTGCCATCCTGCGGCAGCCGCGTTTCATCGTCCGGGTCCGGTAATGGCAGATACGGCACTTTGGCCGGAACATTGTTCAGGGTCGTTCCGAAATAGCGCGGCAGATCGAATTCCGAAGCGTGACAGTCGAAAGCGGGCAAGGCATCCCTGCCCCATTCCAGAATTTGATCCGCCCCGTTCCAGCCGCGCAGATAGGGCACCAAGGCCGGCTGCGCCTGCAGCAGAACTTTCGCGCCGCGTTCACGCAGCAAGGGCAAATAGCGGGTCATCATCAGCGTATCGCCATGCCCCTGATCGACGGTGATCAGGATGGTTTTGCCGCGCACATCCTCGCCGCGCCATAAAGGCTGCGGAAAATCCGGGCGCTTGCGGCCGGCGATGGCCTTGAAGCGCGACGGGTAACGCCTGAACCCGTTTTCGTAATCGCCCTTCAGCAATTCCAGAAAGGCAAGGTTCCAGTGGTGGTGGCCGTATTCTTCTTCGGCTATGTCGCGTGTGCCTTCGCCTTTTATCGTCTGGCCGCCGGCGTCAATGGCGCGGCGGCAGGCCTGTTCGGCTTCCGCCAGCCGGTTCAGCGCCTGATAGATATGGCCGAGATTGATCCAGGCATCGACATAACCGGGATCGAGTTCGGTAACTTTCCTGTACACATCGACAGCCTCGCCGATCCGGTCCAGGCGATGCAGCGCCAGCCCGCGGATAAAATGCGCCTGCGGCTTATTGGGGGCCAGCCGGGCAATCTGGTCGCCGGCGCGCAGAACCTCCTCGTAATCCTGCGCCGCTTCCGCCGCTTCGCACAGATCCACCCATCGGTCGATACTGTCCGGCGACGCTATGGCTGCCCGATGCAGGGCGGCGAGGTCGGTGAGTTGGGGAATGGCCATTAATTCCAGCCGAATCTTTTTATGAACCACATTTTCACAGTCTGCGTGAGCATAAGATAGGCCGCAACGATGCAGAATAGCGCGGGCCAGTACAGCGCCGGAAGTTCCGTGAAGCCGAGGCTGCGGGCAAAGGGCGACATGGGCAACCAGATGCCAATGGCGCATATCGTTACGCTTGTCATCATGAGAAACATGCTCGGGCGGCTTTGCACGAAAGGTATTTTGCCGGTGCGAATGACATGAATGATCAGCGCCTGCGTAATCAGCGATTCGACAAACCAGCCGGTCTGGAACAGCGAGGCTTCCTCCGGGGTATTGGCGCTGAAAACATAAAACATGAAGCCGAAGGTCAGGTAATCGAAGATCGAACTCACGGGTCCCAGGATCATCATGAATTTGGCGATGTCGCCGATATTCCACTGGCGCGGCCGGGCCAGATATTCCTCGTCGACCTGATCGGTCGGAATGGCGGTCTGTGAGAAGTCGTATAATAAAGTGTTGGTAAGAATCTGGATCGGCAGCATGGGCAGGAACGGCAGGAACCAGCTGGCGCCTACGACGCTGAGCATATTGCCGAAATTCGAGCTCGCGCCCATTTTGATGTATTTCATGATGTTGCCGAAGACCTTGCGGCCTTCCAGAACCCCCTCCTCCAGAACCAGCAGGCTTTTTTCGAGCAGGATGATATCGGCGGATTCCTTGGCGATATCGACGGCCGTGTCGACCGAAATGCCCACATCGGCCGCGCGCAGCGCCGGGCCATCGTTAATGCCGTCGCCAAGAAAACCCACCACATGACCGTTGCGGTGAAACGCCGCGATCACGCGCGCCTTCTGGCCGGGCGAAAGCTTGGCGAAGACGGTCGTGCGATCCACCTTCTGCGCAAGATCCTCGTCGCTCATCTGTTCGATTTCCTTGCCGAGCAAGGTGCCTTCGACATGAAGGTTAACGTCCTTGCACACGCGGCGCGCGACGATATCGCCGTCGCCGGTCAGGACCTTGACCCGAACGCCGTATTTACCCAGCGCCTCGATGGCCTGCCGCGCGCTTTCCTTGGGCGGATCGAGAAAGGCGATAAAGCCAACCAGCGTGAGACTGCTTTCGTCGCTTACGCTATAGACCATATGGTCCGGCGGCATGTCTTTATGCGCGACGGCCACCACGCGGAAGCCGTCTTCGTTCAATTCCTGCGCCAGCCGCGCCATCTCGGCGCGGTATTCGGGTGTCATGTCGAAGATATTTTTGCCGAGCTCACCCTTGGTGCAAATGCCCAGGATTTCCTCGACGGCGCCCTTGCAGATAAGGATATGCTCGGTTTCCTGCCGGGCCACGACCACCGACATGCGGCGGCGCGAGAAATCGAAGGGAATTTCGTCGACCTTGCTGTATGTCTCCAGCCGCAGATCCTTACGCAATTCCGCGTGGTCCAGCACGGCGACGTCGAGCAGGTTCTTGAGGCCCGACTGGTAATAGCTGTTCAGATATGCGTATTGCAGAACATCGTCACAATCCTCGCCCTTCAGGTCTATATGGCGCTTCATGATGACCTTGTCCTGCGTCAGCGTGCCGGTCTTGTCGGTGCACAGGATATCCATCGCGCCGAAATTCTGGATCGAGTTGAGGCGTTTCACGATGACTTTCTTGCGCGACATCGCCAGCGCACCCTTGCTGAGATTGACCGTCACGATCATCGGCAGCATTTCGGGCGTCAGGCCGATGGCGACGGCCATGGCGAAGATGAACGCTTCTCCCCAGTTTTGCTTGGTGAGGCCATTAATAAGGAAAACCAGCGGCACCATCACCAGCATGAATTTGATCATGAGCCAGGTGAAGCGGTTAATGCCTTTCTCGAAACTCGTGCGCGCGCGGAGGCCGGTAATGGACCGCGCCAGCGCGCCGAAATAGGTCTGGCTGCCCGTCACGGCAATAATGGCCTTGGCCGTGCCGCTGGTGACATGACCGCCCATCAGGCAGATATTGCCAAGCTCCACCGGCTGGGCGGGCGAAGCGGCCGCCATCGGAAATTTTTCGACCGGCAGGGCTTCGCCGGTCAGCGCCGACTGGTTAACGAACAGATCGCGTGCGGACAGAATGCGCAGATCCGCCGGGATCAGATCGCCCGCCGAAAGCCATATGATGTCGCCCGGCACCAGCTCCTCGATCGGCACTTCCAGGCGTTTCGAGCGGCGGGCGTCGCTGGGCTGATCGTCCAGTTGCGCTTCGTCCTGCAGCGCGCGGCGCATGACGGTGGCGGTGGTGCTGACCATGTCGCGCAGCTTTTCGGCGGCGCGGTCGGAGCGCATCTCCTGGAAAAAGGATAATGAAACGCTCAGCACTACCATCACGCCGACAACGGAGGCGGATTCGATATCGCCGACCAGAAACAGGTTAATAAACACAAGCACCAGCAGCAGGATATTCAGCGGATTGACCAGCTGGTGCATCAGTTGCTGGCGGATAGTCTTGTGCTCCTCCCGCGCAACGGTGTTTTCGCCGTATTGCCGGAGGCGCTCCTCCGCTTCCTCGACCGTCAGGCCGTCGGGATGGCTGTCGAGCCGGGTCAACACACCCTGCAGGTCGAGGCAGGCGATGTCGGCCAGCTTCATATGCGTGCGCGGGACCGCTGGCTGGCTTTCGCCATTTTTAAACAATCGCCGCATGGATGGATCTTCCTGTCGCGGGTGGAAAGCAAAGGAATAATTCTACTTATTAGCACCGGCAAGATAAATTGGGGTTAAGATTTGCGCAGTGAGTTCGGGTTCCTCCTCTTTTGTGTAGGGCAATCGCATATGGAAATTTTTATCTTAGGCGCATGCCGTTTTTTATAAAACATCGTGCCGGAAGCACTGCACCGTTCCCCTCCCCTCGAGGGAGGGGCAAGGGGAAGGGGCCAGACATTCGTCGGGGAATTTGACGTAACGGTTAATCTCAACACTAACGTCTTGCCCCCTCTCCTGTCCTCCCCCTCAAGGGGGAGGAACGCTTGAGGCGATACTTGTCGATACTGAAATACTACCGCTGATATGCGATTGCCCTGCCTTATATTTTAATAATACTTCACCCCGATTTCGATATTGCCGCGGCCGGTTTCGCGGCGGTGTTTGTTGGTGTCGCGGAGCGAGTAGACGCAGCCGCAATATTCCTGCTGGTAGAAATGCTCGCGTTTCGAGATTTCGATCATGCGGTTGGCGCCGCCGTTTTTACGCCAGTTGTAATCCCAGTATGACAGGCCTTCGTAACGCGCCGCAGCGCGGCGGCCACAGTCGTTGATCTGGTCCATGTTCTTCCAGCGCGAAATGCCGAGGCAGGAAGTGAACATGGGAAAACCGTGTTCGTGGGCGTACAGCGCCGTGCGCTCGAAGCGCATGTCGAAGCATTCGGTGCAGCGTTTGCCGCGCTCGGGCTCCCATTCCAGGCCCTTGACGCGGGCGAACCAGTTGTCGCTGTCGTAATCGGCATCGACGAAGGGGATGCCCATTTTTTCGGCGAAGCGGATGTTTTCGTCCTTGCGCAGCAGGTATTCCTCGCGCGGATGGATATTGGGGTTATAAAAATATACCGTAAAATCCAGGCCTGAAGCCCGGATCGCCTCCATCACTTCCCCGGAACAGGGCGCGCAACAGGAATGCAGCAGGACCCTGCTGCCGCCTTCGGGTATTGGAAAATACATGCGCGCGTTCATACGGGTTTTTTATGCCCGTAAGGCTATATTTGCAATCAAAAGAACGGGATAGCTTGCCGCGCCGGCGGCTTTCCGGGTCCTATCATTTATATAAGGTGCTTTTCATGCCGCATATGCATTACCCGGACGGCCAGATGATCATGCTGGGCGACCATATACGTATCGGCGCCCATCAGCCGGGGACGGTCGTGGTTCTGCTGAATGATAATCTTTACGCTTCCGGCTATTCGGCGCAGGAATGGCAATCGCGCGGAACGGGGCTTGTCGTCAATTCGCCCTCCACCGGCGATGTTTATTACCGCCAGGCCGAAAAGGACTTTGTCCTGGTTAACCGCGCCGAAACGATGAATCCGGATTAACGCCGGTCAGGGATGTTTCACGTGAAATATTTTCACATTAAGTGAAATTAACCATATTCGCCAAAATACATGGGCCGGCACTGAAATATCGCCTTGGGCGCAAGGGGGGCCTTCACGTTGTCAACGATAATCCACAATGGGTACTATTGTCAACAAAAATATTCTGGTTAACGGAATTATTTTTCACGGAAAGTTATTGCCGGATTTTGGCAGCCTAGCGGACACGCCTGAATATGGAGTCCCCTGCACATGTCGCGTTGCGGCCGAAATAGTCGGTGAACCAGGTGTCGACCATGTACAGGCCCGCATGAGCCTCCATAAACACTCGCAGATCGTCGCGTTTGACCTCGCTGTCCTCGACCACAAGGTAGTCGCCGGGCTTGAGGAAATCGTGGAAGTGATCGAGCACGTTCAGCACGTTATGATGCGCGTCCTCGATCACCAGCCAGGGGCGCGGCGCGTCGATCATCACCTGCAGGTCGAACAGCGTCGGCGGCGCGGCACAGTCGCCGCGACGAAAGGCAACGCGGTCATGCGCGCAGGCCGGCGGATGCAGGTCGGCGGAATGCACGCGGCCTTCGATACCGAACAGGGCGAGATGATCGGCCAGCCACATCGCGCTGGCGCCCAGGCCGGAACCAATTTCAAAGATCGTCGCGGGCCGCAATTCGGCCAGCAGCATCGGATAGATCGCATAATCGAAAACGGTTTTCATCAGCGGCACGCCGCGCCATTCCATGAGCCGGGGAGCCCCCTGCGCGGTGAGCAGCACGTCGGCGCCGAATTCCATGCCATAGCGGCGCGTATAATGCGCGCCGGATTCCGTTCGCCGGCCATAATCGACGAACCTTCCCTGCGCCTGACGGTCAAGATAAAGCTGAAGCCGCGAGAAATCCCAGATAAGATTATTGGCGTCCGCGGGGCTGGCTTTCATTTCCTGCTGCACGCTTTCTTCCCAGGAACGGGCGGAATCGAAGGCGGAAAAACGCGCCATGACGCGCAGGAACCATTTATCGAACACGCCGACAAAACCATTTTGCCGGTTGTCGATCTTGTCTCGAATTTTCAGCATCTCGGCCTGCGCGGCCTGCTTCAGCGCGTCTCCCCCCATAAGCGCGCTCATTGGGCCGCCATGCGGAGAATGTTGCCGCCGGGCGGAAACAGTTGATCGCTATCGCCGGAATAAAGCCCCTCGCCCGCCTGCAGCAGCGCATTGTTGGCGAGCCGCATCGCCGCGTCTTCCTCGCCATACAGAAACGGCACGAAGGCGTAACGCTTGCCGCGCGTGATGGGCAGGACCTGATGCAGCGCGCCGGTCGAAAACACCACCGCGCCGCCCAGCGGCGCGCGGTAATGCCTGCGCCCGAATTCCGGGAATATCAGGTCGCAACCGTCGTAATCGCGGTTGAGATTGATCGACACGGCAAAGCGCCGATGGCGCGCGCCGGCATTCATATTGTCGCGGTGCCGGAAAAAATGCCCGCCGGTTTCGGCGGCGTAGCAGGAGACCATGTAACGGTCCATGCGCGTGGGCCGGTATTGAAAGAAGCGTTCGATGGCCGGCACCAGACGCCGCACGACGCGGTCGCGGATTTTTTCGCGGACGGCGGGATCGATCAGCGGCAAGTCGCGGCGGCTTTTCAGGAAATGATTGACGACGGTCGATGTCTTGCCCTGCTGATCCAGCATAAAGCCGGATTCGACGCCGCCGTCATGCTCGTACAGATTGATAAGCTGCTCGCAAAACGATGTTTCGAGTACGCGCGGCACGACAAGGGCGGGGGCCGAGACCGGAACGCCCGCAGCGTCATCCACCGAAGGAAGATCGCGCAGGAATTTCCGCATGTCCTCGACCGGCCTGCCGCCGGGGCCGATGGGAAAATCGGCATAAAGACGCAACATCGGGTCCAGCACCACAAGCCGCGAATTGCCGAACGCGCCGAAGGCACGGGTGATATCGCCGGCGTAATCCATCACGAAGCCAAGCGCAGGATTACTGACCTGCGCCAGCATTTCGGCCTCGACGGGCGGGCTGGTGAGGACACCATAGAAAACCAGATGGTCGTCGTTGAACAGTTTAGCCTCGCCCAGAAGTTCGGCCAGGGCGCGACTCGAGTCCGGCTGCGCCAGCGTATTAAGAAAGCACAACGCAACCCACCGTCCCGCCACCACGCTAAGGTTAATTGTGGCGTTGGCGAGCGTGCGGGCCTCGAAAATCGGCACCGGATCGCCGATTTCGAGAGGCTGGGGAATTTCAGGATGAAGCATCAGGCGGGTCCTTGTTCGGGGTTAAAGTAACATGTAAGAATTGCGGCATAAAGTCCGCTTCCTTACCCTTGAGGGGAAGGTTGCAAAAACCTAGGCTTGCGAAGCAAGTTGTGGTTATTGCCGGAGACAGGTTGGCTCCAGGCAGGCCGGATTTTGTTATTGCCGATCCACCCCATCCGTCCTCTCCCTCAAGAGAAGGAACGCTTGGGGCAAGACCTTCCTTGATTTAAAAATTCATGAGAAGCGGCACAGGCATGAAAAAAATAGTTCGGGAGAAGATAGTGAACATTTTTGTTGCATCGTTTTTTTTACTTGTTTTGCTGACGGCCCCCGTCATGGCCGCGCCGCCCCTGCCGCAAGTGGAACGGGCCGGGCGGGCCAATTACATTACCGGCAGCATCGAGGACATGAAGACGGCGGCACTTATTCTGGAAGGCAAGAACTATAATGTGCATATCATGAATGTGCATATGGTTAATTCCAAAAAGAAAAGCCGTAAAAAACAAAAGACCGATATCTTTATTACCAGCAGCGACAGCCGCGAGATGATGAATATCGGCGACGCAGGGCCGCTGGTTTATATTCGCCTGCCGCCCGGCGCCTATTCGATCGAAGCGCGTAATGGCAAGCAGCATATGCAGAGATGGGTTACCATTCCCGATAATTTTCAGCCGGCAAAAATCACGCTGTTATGGAAACACGGAAAATAAGCCCCGCCTTGCGGCATTCGGCCACGCATTCCGTCACATAAACGCCAAAAAAGAAGGGCAGGCTATCGGTGTGCCGGAATTCCGTCCGGCAGCCGCCCTTGGCGACCGCTGGACCTCCCCGGCCATCTTAACCTGTCGAAGGAGGCTATCATGCACTATTTTTCGCATCGAGCCGGCATGCTCGCGGCGGCGGCCGCCGTGCTGCTGGCTACCGGCCCGGCAATGGCGATGAATTCACCGCAATCCACGGCATCGCAACAAAATCGCCCGTCGCTAAATGACCCTACGCCCCTGCGTCCTGCGGCGCCGAATTACCGCCAGTATCGGGCGCCGCGCATAGAGGGGCAAAACGGCATATCCTATGTTTCCGGCGGGATCGGCGAGCAGGAAACCGACGCGCTGGAGTCGCAGGCGTCGAATTACAATCTGCGCCTTATAAGTTCGGACAAGGACGGCGCCTATGTTCCCGACACCGATCTGGTTATCAAAAGCAGAGAGGGCGGCGAGTTGATCAGTGTCAAAGACGCCGGACCGTTATTTTACGCCAAGCTGCCGCCCGGCCAGTATGTCGTCGAGGCGGCCCAGGGTTCCGCGCGCAAGGAGCGGAACATCACCATCCGGAAAAATTCCCCCGCAACCATGCATCTGGTGTGGGAAAACGATGTTTGACGTCTGCAAAAGGCGCATATCTTCGGACCCGGCGGAATCGCCGGGTATTTTCCGGCCAGTGTTGCTTGCGCCATAAGGGCGACTCCCATAGCTTTGGCGTTCTTCCCCGCTTTTCTGGAATGGCGCCATGAACCGCTCCGATGTACGCGTCAAAATGCTGGAAAAACTGTGGCTGGT
>JBFWTA010000035.1:0-13488 GCA_050248075.1 Bdellovibrionales bacterium
CCTCGCGCTGTTCATGATCGAACAGCACGATCGTATCATAGAGGCCGACCGATAGCAGCGGCAGTTCCAGCCCGTCCCGGCGCGGAACCGGCATCCGCTCGAGAACGCCGCCAAGCTCGTTGCCGAAAAAGCCGATCGCGCCGCCGCTAAACGGCAGCCGTATTTTTGCCTTATCTTCCCTGTACCGTTGAAGTTCCCGTTCCAGCACACTGAAGGGATCGCCGGCGACGGCCTCCCCATCTATGGTTACACCCTTATGCGTGGCATGGATGACCCGGAACGGCGCGGCGGCGAGATATGTGTATCGCCCGTTTTCCCCCATGCCGTTTCCGTGCAACAGGACGGCATGCGGATCGCTCGCAAAAACCTCAAACGCCGCCAGCGGATCGCCGTATGGAAAAGGAATAGTAATCATGTATTAATACGTTGGTTATGCGGAAAATTCGGTCAACGGATTTATTGCATATCGCGCCCTCGAATAGTTGACTTTGCCATTTAAATCTTGACTTACGCAACCATCGGGATACATAACAGCGCCTCTCTCACGAAATGCACAATAAAGCAGGAGCAGAAATGGCCGACAATTCTTTCAACGACCGTTTAACCGCGCTTACGGCTCAGATTGCCGCTTCCTATGTCGGCAACCACAACGTCGCCTCCGGCGAACTGCCGCAACTGATCGCCACCATTTATCAGGGACTTGCGCAGGCGAGCCAGGGTGCCGCCGCCGAAAGCCGCCGCGAGCCCGCCGTACCCGTGCGCCGGTCGGTTTCGGCCGATTACATTGTCTGCCTCGAGGACGGCAAAAAACTTAAAATGCTCAAACGCCACCTCAAGACATCCTATGATCTCACGCCGGAACAGTACCGGCAGCGCTGGGGCCTTTCGGCCGATTATCCGATGGTTGCCCCCAACTATGCCAAACAGCGCAGCCGTCTTGCCAAGCAGATCGGCCTCGGCACCTCGGCCCGCCGCGTTCCGAGACAAAAAGCCGCGTAACTCGCCTCTGCCGTTTTCTTTTTGGGCGGAACCCCAAGGTTTCGCCTTAATCTTTTGATTTTCAATGATTTTTATTTTTCTCGAATAATAACAGAAATTAATCATAAGCGGCTTTCTATGGCGCTTGCCCCCTGCCCTATGGTAAAAAGGCAATATGAAAAACGCCGCCGGTTTGTCGATCTCTGCCTCCGGCGCGCAAACCTAGACGAGCATTAAACGCTAGGACACGGGATATGACCGGAGCCTTACATAAGATTGCCGACATGATGGATGCCGAGCTGCGCTCCGGCACTCTCGAAGTCCGTCTCGCGGCCACCGCCGAGGAAGTCGACGCGGCCCAGGCCCTGCGTTACAAGGTTTTCTATGAAGAGATGGGCGCAAAGCCCACCCCGGCCATGGCCGCGCGCCAGCGCGATTTCGATGCGTTCGACGATTATTGCGATCATCTTCTCGTTATCGATCACATGCGCAAGAATAAAAGCCAGGTGATCGGCACCTATCGCCTCATCCGCCGCGAAACGGCGAAACGCTGCGGCGGATTTTATTCGAGCGGCGAATACGACATTTCATCCCTGCTGCAATATCCCGGCGAAATTCTGGAACTTGGCCGCTCCTGCATCGACGCCGAATACCGCACCGGCCAGGTGATGCAGATATTATGGCGCGGCCTTACTTCCTACGTCTTCCGTCACGACATCGTTCTCATGTTCGGCTGCGCGAGCCTGCCGGGCACCGATCCGCAGGCCCTGGCGCTGCCGCTCTCCTACCTCCACTATCATCATCTCGCGCCGCCGGGCCTTTGCCCGAAAGCCGTGCCGGAACGTTACGTCGATATGCGGCTGATGCCGCGCGAAGCATTCGACCCCCATCAGGCTTTCGCCAACATGAAAGTCGACCCGCGTTCGGGCGGCAACAGCCTGCCGCCGCTCATCAAGGGCTATATCCGCGTCGGCGGCTTCGTCGGCGACGGGGCGGTGATCGACCCGCAGTTCAACACGACCGATGTCTGCATCATCGTCAAGACCGATCTGATCACCGGCCGCTATATCCGCCATTACGAACGCAGCAACCGCAAGGATATAACGTTGCCGGTCGAATAGGCGGGATTTTCCTTACATGAAGAAGAACCATGATTTTGGCTTCGACCCCGGTGCGGCCCTCGCGGCCGGTGCGCGCGTAACGGCATTTATCGCGCTTGTCGTGGCGCTTGTCCCCGCCCACCTCGTCGGCATGGTGATTTTCCCGAACGACCCCTTCCGCCTGCCGCGCCGCTTTCATCGCATCCTGATCGGCATTCTCGGTTTTCGCATCCGCGTGCATGGCATGATGGCCGCGACCACGCCGATTCTGTTCGCCGCGAACCACGCATCCTATCTCGACATACCCGTGCTGGGCGCGATCATTCCGGGCGCCTTCGTGGCGAAAGCCGAGGTGGCGCGCTGGCCATTGTTCGGCATTCTGGCAAAAATGCAACAGACGGTTTTCATCGAGCGCCGCGCCATGCGCATGCGGGAGCAAAAAAACGGGTTGCGCCGTCGGCTTGAAAGCGGACAAAACCTTATCCTGTTTCCCGAAGGCACGTCGTCGGACGGACAGCATGTGCTGCCCTTTAAAAGCGGTCTGTTCGCCGCCATCGAGGATGCCTTGCCGGTCACCATTCAGCCGATCTCCGTCGTCTGCACGGAACTCGACGGCCTGCCGCTCACCCGCGCCTGGCGGCCCTATTATGCATGGTTCGGCGATATGACTCTGGTGGGGCATCTCTGGAACGTATTCAAGCTCGGCCGTTTCACGGTGGATGTCGTGTTTCATCCGCCCGTATCGCCCGCCGCTTTCCCCGACCGCAAGGCGCTGGCCGCCCATTGCCGGCAGCAGGTCGCGCATGGCGTCGAGCTCTGCCTTGCCGGAAGGCATGTGGTGGAAGGCATTGCGCCGCCGCCTGCCGCCGATGTGCCGAAACTGGCCGACGCGCTCTGAATGTGGGATGTAAAAGCATGAGCGCCCACATCCCTTCCGCCCCCAAAAAGGTTTTTATTAAAACCTGGGGCTGCCAGATGAATGTCTATGACTCGGACCGCATGCAGGATGTGGTGAAGCCGCTCGGCTATGCGCCGACGGGGGATGTCGGGGAAGCCGATCTTGTTATCTTCAACACCTGCCATATCCGCGAAAAAGCTACCGAGAAATTGTTCTCCGAACTGGGCCGGCTGAAGCCCTATCGTGCCGCCAAAGCCCAACAGGGCGGCCGCATGCTGGTCGCCGTCGCCGGCTGTGTCGCGCAGGCGGAAGGCGCCGAAATCCAGCGCCGCGCGCCCTATGTCGATATGGTGTTCGGCCCGCAGACCTATCACCAGTTGCCGGAAATGATCGCGCGCGTAACCCGCGGCGCGGGCGCCGTGCTCAACACGGAATTTCCGCCGGAACCGAAATTCGACGCGCTGCCACAGAACCGCGAAACGCCCGGCGTCAGTGCTTTTCTGTCGGTGCAGGAAGGCTGCGATAAATTCTGCACCTTCTGCGTCGTTCCCTACACCCGCGGCGCAGAATATTCGCGCGGCGTGGCGGCCATCGTCGGCGAAGCCGAACGGCTGGCGCAAAACGGCGCGCGCGAAATCACCCTGCTCGGTCAGAACGTCAACGCCTTCCACGGCGAAGGACCGGATGGAAAGCCATGGGGCCTCGGCCGCATCCTCTTCCGCCTCGCGGAGATACCGGGCCTCAAGCGCCTGCGCTATACCACCTCGCATCCCCGCGATATGGATGACGAGCTTATGCGGGCACATCGCGATATTCCGCAGCTTATGCCGTTCCTGCACCTGCCGGTGCAGAGCGGATCGGATGCCGTCCTTCAAGCCATGAACCGCAAGCACACCGCCGACGATTACCGCCGCGTCATCGATAAATTGCGCGCGGCGCGAGGCGACCTCGCTTTCTCTTCCGATTTCATCGTCGGTTTTCCAGGCGAGCGCGACGAGGACTTTGCCGCGACCATGAATCTGGTGCGCGAGATCGGTTACGCCCAATCCTTCTCGTTCAAATACAGCCGCCGCCCCGGCACGCCGGCCGCCGCGATGCCGAACCAGACCGACGAAAGCGTCAAGGACGCCCGGCTGCTGGAACTCCAGGCCCTGCTGCGCGAACAGCAGGAAGCTTTCAATCAAAGCATGATCGGCCGCACGCTGCCGGTGCTGTTTGAAAATCCGAGCCGGCATGACGGCATGCTGTTCGGGCGCAGCCCTTACATGCAGGCGGTGCGGGTACCGGCGCCGGAACGTCTGGTCGGCGAGGAAATGCCGGCCACCATCCACGACGCCGGCGGCAACAGCCTGTCCGGCCGCGTCGTTCTCGCCGAAGCGGCGTGATGCACTCTATTCTTCTCGATATTCTTTTTGCCGACAAACGCTGGAAAAAGATTCCGCGCTTGGCCGCGCGCCTGCAAGAGGCCGCTGATGCAACCTTCGCGCATTTGCCTAAAACTTTACGCATGCCCTGTGAAGTTACGGTACTTCTCACGGACGATGCCGCGATCCGGAAACTCAACCGGGATTTCCGGGGCAAGGACCTGCCAACCAATGTCCTGTCCTTTCCCCAATTCAAGCTCCGCCAGCTAACTAAAAAAGGTAAAGCTGGCCCGCCTGTTTTTATGGGGGATCTGGCTCTTGGATATCAATATATGGTACATGAGTGCAAGATAGAACACAAAATATTGATAAATCATGCCTTACATTTATTGATTCATGGCATTTTACACCTTTTCGGCTATGATCACGGGACTGGCGCCGGAGCTGTCCGGATGGAAGGTCTGGAGACGAAGATCATGGCCAAGCTTGGCCTTCCGGCCCCCTATGCGCCGCAACTGAAGGAGCCCAAGGCCCGCCAAGCAGGGCCAGCACGATGAGCGAACCGCGATTGACTGTTGTGCCCCCCATTCTGACGGGGAGTGAAGAGCCCAAATCCTGGTGGCGCTCGCTGTGGCAAAGGCTGCGGCTGTTTCTGCATCCCCGCTCCGACGCCGAAGTCCTGCGCGAGGTCGTCGAGGAACTTATCGAGGAGCCGCCTTCCGAATCCGGCATCTCGCAGGCCGAAGGCATGCTGCTTGCCAATGTGATGAATCTGCGCGAACGCCGCGCCGGCGACTGCATGGTGCCCCGCGCCGACATCGTCGCCGCCGACGTGACCACGCCGCTCAAGGAGCTCATCAACCTCATGGCGGTGCATGGGCATAGCCGCATTCCGATCTACCGCGAAACGCTGGATGACGTGATCGGCATGGTGCATATGAAAGACCTGCTTCCTTGCATCGCGCATAACGAAAACCGCCTTATTTCCGACCTGCTGCGGCCCGTCATGTTCGTGGCGCCGTCAATGCAGGCCGCGCGTCTCCTCCTGCAGATGCGCCAGACGCGCCAGCATATGGCCCTGGTGGTCGACGAATTCGGCGGCGTCGACGGGATCGTGACGATCGAGGACCTCGTCGAGGAAATCGTCGGCGAGATCGAGGACGAGCACGACGTGCCCGCCACCGCCAGCATCATCGCCCGCGCCGACGGCACTCTTCTGGTCGATGGCCGCATGCCGATCGAGGAATTCGAAAACCGCACCGGCGCCAATCTCGAATCCGTCGAGGAAAGCGAAGTCGACACGCTGGGCGGCTATGTCGCCAATCTCGCCGGACGCATTCCCAATATCGGCGAAAATTTCCGCAACGATACGGGCCTGAACTTCGAAGTTCTGGAAATGGACCAGTCTCGCATTCTCCGCCTCCGCGTCCGCGGCCTCCGCCGCGCCGAGGCCGCGCCCGCCAAAGAAGCGCGCGCGGGCATCGCCTGATCGAACGGCTGTTCGTTATGAGCCGTTAGCGAAAACACGCAACTTCCTGCCCATTTCCGACAGCAAAAATCCGGCAGCAAAAAATAATCCATCTTAACCAAAGATTCCTGTTGCGGAACAATCCTTCTTAATATAGTAATATTCCCACTCCGCAGGGAGTGCCTGTTTTGAACGGCGGCCCATCTAGCCATGGATAATGGGGCCAAAGCGCCGGCTTACGACAGGCAGGCTGCATGCCGCCGGCCGCGCTCACAAGGCGCGGTTGTCGGGGTAGCGCGCTACTCTTTTTGTTTAGGCATTTGAAAAACGATGTTGGTATGGCGATGAAAAAGCGAAACGCAGAAATATAGCTCCCGAAAGAAAACGGTTTCCGTCTTTTCCGTCTTTCGAGGAAACAGAATGCCGAATTGACGAATGCCGGGCTGCAATGCGACCTTGCGGCATGGCGCGATACGTTTCCCCGGCTTCCCTTTACAAAAACCTTGCCGATCATCTTCGGGCGAGGCGCGGCTGGGCGCGGCTGGCGCTGGCCTTTATATATGGCGCGCTTTCCGCGCTGGCCTTTTCGCCCGCCAATGTCGCGCCCATCCTGTGGGTGTCTTACCCGGCCCTCATATTCCTTCTGCAGGGCACACAGAATTCATGGCGCGCCTTTCTGACCGGCTGGAGCTTTGCCTTCGGTTTCTTCGTTTTCGATATCTACTGGACCGCCGCCTCGATGTTCGTCGATATCGAGCAATTCTGGTGGGTCGTGCCGCTGGCCGCGCTCGGCCTGCCGGCGGTTTTTGCCGTTTATTACGGCATCGCCGCGGCTGCCGCGCGCCGCTTCGGCCTGCGCGGCCTGCCGGGCGCCATGGGCTTCGCCCTTATCTGGTTTCTTGCCGATTACGCGCGCGGCCATGTCTTCACCGGCTTTCCCTGGAACATGGCGGGCTATGCCTGGGCGGACTTCCTGCCGGTATTGCAAAGTGCAAGCGTCATCGGAATCTATGGGCTTACGCTTGTGACGCTCGTTGCCGCCTGCCTGCCTGCGGCCCTGGCGGAAAGCGACAGGCGCAACCCGGGCCGCGCGCTTTTTCCAGCCAGCCTGGTGGCGCTCGCCATCGTGATCGTCTGGGGATCGTTGCGCCTGCAGCACGCATCGCCGGCGGTGGAACCGGATGTCAGGCTTCGGCTGGTTCAGCCGAATATCGATCAGAAGGATAAATGGCAAGCCGATACGCGCGAGGAAAACTTCCAGGAACTGCTCGATCTTTCCGCGGCCCCCGGCGCCAGGCCCGTCACGGCGATTATCTGGCCGGAAACCGCAGCTACCTATTATCTTACCGAAGACCGGCCGCACCGGCAGGCCGTCGCCGCCGTGGTCCCGCAAGGCGGATCGCTGATTACCGGCGTCCTGCGCCGCGACATCGATCCGGTCAACGGCATCCGTTATTTCAATTCGCTCATTGCCATTAACCGTGAAGCGGAAATTACCGCCATTTACGACAAATCCCATCTGGTGCCGTTTGGCGAATATGTGCCCTTGCGTAATATTTTGCCGCTCAAGGCGGTGGCCGGGATGAATCTCGACTTCAGTCGGGGTACCGGGCCGCAAAGCCTGAATACGGCGGGCGCCCCTTCTTTCAGTCCGCTTATCTGCTACGAAGCTATTTTCCCCGGCCGGGTCGCCGACCGCGCAAATCCGCCGAAGTTTTTACTGAATATCACCAATGACGGGTGGTACGGCCACACGGCGGGCCCGCATCAGCATTTTGCCATTGCCCGGGTGCGTGCCGTAGAGGAAGGCGTGCCCCTGGTACGCGTCGCCAATACCGGCATATCGGGAATTATCGACGCTTACGGGCGCATCGGTGTCAAGCTCGGACTGGGCCAAAAGGGCGTCATCGACGGCGATCTGCCGCAGCCTGCGCCCGACCCGACCTATTTTGTTCGTAACGGCGAAGTAACATTATGGTTAATTTATGGCTGGCTCTCGGCTTATGCAGTTTTTCTTCGTTATCTTGCCAGAAAAGGAAGCAGTGAATTCAAAAATAATCCGTGAAACTAAAGTATCCCTTGCGCTAATCCTTTGAATATCCTATCGCAAGTAATGGAGACTTTAAGAAAAATTACATTCATCCGGTAGTTGTTTTTTTAAAATTGCACGCCTGAACGCGACGATGACTTCGAGGGTTTGGGACCAGGCAACTGAAATCGGTTTGTGCGTTACCAGTTTTTGTTTGCTTTGCAAGCACAAAAAGGTAATTAGTTGCCAATAAATGTTCATACAAGGATATGTTTTATGACGGCTGCTTTGTATGTGATCAAGAAACCGAATCGCAAAACACACGGACCCGATCCTGTCGATGTGCATGTCGGCGCTCGCCTCCGCCTGAGACGCAACCTGATCGGCATGAGCCAGGAACAACTCGGCAAAGCCAGCGGCCTTACATTCCAGCAGATTCAGAAATACGAACGTGGCGTAAATCGCATGGGCGCGTCCCGCCTTTATCAGATCGCGCTTATTCTCAATGTTACCGTTTCCTACTTCTTTGAAGAAATGCCGTCAGAAAATGCGGCCTCGCAGGGCCTTAGCGACAGCGCACAAGGCGCGCTCGAAGGTGCGCCGGGCGACAGTCAGATTCTGGGCCGCCGCGAGACGCTGGAACTTATCCGGGCCTATTACAACATCACCGACCCCAAGCAGCGCCGCAAGGTCTACGACCTGATCAAGTCGATGGCCGGCGAGGCAATTTAAATCCCGCCTAACTCCGAGAACGATTCGAAATGCCCGGATTCGGAGGTTGAAACTGCCTGCCGATTTCCCTATCAACAGACTCGTTTGCCCGAAACCCCCTTCATTCCAGCCCCTAGAAAAAACATGGAAACCCACCGTAACCGCCATTATCTCTTCACATCGGAATCCGTCGGCGAAGGCCATCCGGATAAAGTCTGCGACCGTATCTCGGACGCGATCGTCGATCTGTTCCTGACCCACGACCCCCATAGCCGCGTCGCCGTCGAGACTCTGGCGACAACCAACCGCATCGTTCTGGCCGGCGAGATCCGCGGGCCGAAGCTCATCACCCCGCGTGAAATGGAACAGGCGGCGCGCCAGGCCGTGCGCGAAGTCGGCTATGCCCAGCGCGGCTTTCACTGGCAATGGGCGGATGTGCAGATATACGTGCATGCGCAATCCGAAGACATCGCCATGGGCGTCGACGCCTCCGGCAACAAGGACGAGGGTGCTGGCGACCAGGGCATCATGTTCGGTTACGCCTGCCGCGAGACGCCGAGCCTGATGCCAGCGCCGATTTTCTATGCGCATAAAATTCTTCGTCTTATTTCGGAAGACCGCCATGCCGGCAAGCTTCCCCTGCTCGGCCCCGACGCCAAGAGCCAGGTGACGCTGGAATACGAGGATGGCAAGCCGGTGCGCGCCGCCCGCGTTGTCGTCTCGACCCAGCACGATGAAAAGACCGACCAGGCGGAAGTGCGCGAAATGGTTCGTCCCTATGTCGAAAAAGCGCTGCCCGAAGGCTGGATGTGCAAGGACGAGCATTTTTACGTCAACCCGACCGGCCGTTTCGTCATCGGTGGTCCGGACGGCGACGCAGGCCTTACGGGCCGCAAGATCATCGTCGACACCTATGGCGGCGCGGCCCCGCATGGCGGTGGCGCGTTTTCGGGCAAGGACCCGACCAAGGTCGACCGTTCGGCAGCTTATATGGCGCGTTACCTGGCGAAGAACATCGTCTCGGCCGGCGTCGCCGACCGCTGCACGATCCAGCTGGCCTACGCCATCGGCGTGTCGGAACCGCTGGCTGTCTATGTCAATACGCATGGCACCAACCATGTCGACGACGAAAAACTGCCGGACCAGTTGCGCGAGATGGTCAAGCTCACGCCGCGCGGCATTCGCGAAAAACTTCAGCTTAACCGGCCGATCTATACAAAAACGTCTTCGTTCGGCCATTTCGGGCGCGACCCGGAAGACGACGGCCATTTCTCGTGGGAACGTCTCGATCTGGTTCCGGAGCTCAAGCGGATATACAAGCTCTGAGCGACCGGCCGCCTCCCAAACGCCTGTTCGGACGCCGCAAGGGACGCCCCTTGCGCGCGAAAAAATCAGCGCTGATGGAAACGCTGCTGCCGCGATTGCGTGTCGACCTGGCCGAGAAAATGCCTCTCGATCCTTTTGCCTTGTTTACGCCGAAACCGCGCGCCCTCTGGCTCGAAATCGGCTTCGGCGGCGGCGAGCATCTGGCGGCGCAGGCGCAGCGCCATCCGGATATCGGCCTTATCGGCGCGGAACCCTTCGTCAACGGCGTCGCCGGCCTTCTTGCCCATATCGGCGAAGGCGCAATCGACAATATCCGCATTTTTCCGGGCGATGCGCGGGATCTGCTCGACGCCCTGCCCGATGCCTCGATCGAGCGCTGTTTTGTTCTGTTCGCCGATCCCTGGCCCAAGGCGCGGCATGCGGAGCGACGCTTCATCGGTCCTGAAAACATTCCGCGTCTTGCGCGCGTGCTTCGCCCCGGCGGCGAGTTGCATCTCGCCACCGACCACGCGAAACTGGCGTACTGGATGCAGGAGCATATGGACGCAAGTCCGGAATTCACCTCACGCATCACCCCCTCCATGCAGCCGCCCGAAGACTGGGTGCCGACGCGCTATGAACAGAAAGCGCGCAAGGCGGGGCGCAAACCGGTTTATTTTTCTTATAACCGCCGTGGCTAGAGCCTTTTTCTGTATTTATTTTTCCGGCCTTGTCATTACCGCTGGAACCATCATAATCGCGCCACACTCAGCCATTTCGCCCCATGACCATACCTGCAGAAAAAAAAATAGAAATCGCTTCCTACCTGCTCGCGGGAATTGGACTTTTTCTTATCCTTGATTTCGGGTTGCTGGTCGGCATGCTGGCCGGCCTGCTGGTCTATAATCTTGTGGAATTCGGATCGCGCGGGCTTGCGCGCCTTGGCGTGCTGCCGGCGGTCGGGCGCGTGGCTTTGTTCGTCGTTATTACCGTCGGCTTCATATCGGCGGTCGTGTTCGGCGTCGTATCGCTTGTATCGAGCATGGCGAACGGGTCGGAGGGCCTCGGCGCCCTGCTCACCAAAATGGCCGAAGTGGTGGAAACCATACGCGGGCATCTGCCGCCGGAGATCAACAGCTATCTCCCGTCCAATATGGCCGACTGGCAGGTCACGATATCCTCCTGGCTGCGCAGCAACGCCAAGGAGCTCGGCAGCGTCGGCCACGATGTGGGCGTGGTCCTTTTCCGCCTGGTTGCCGGCATGATCATCGGCGGGCTGGTCGGGATTCACGGCAGCATCCGGCGTTCGAAGCTGCGCCCCCTGTCGCAGGCGCTGCATGACCGTTTTGTGTTTCTGGGCGTCGCCTTCCGCCGCATCGTCTTTTCGCAGATCCGCATTTCGGCGCTTAACACGGCGCTTACCGCCATTTTCCTTCTGTTGATCCTGCCCCTGCTGGGAGAGCCGCCGCCGCTGGCAAAAACGCTGATCGTCGTCACTTTTGTCGCCGGCCTTCTGCCGATCATCGGCAACCTGATTTCGAATACGGCGATCACGCTGATCGTGCTGAGCGTATCCTTGAAGGACGCGCTCTGTGCGCTCGCCTTTCTCGTGATCATTCATAAGCTGGAATATTTCGTCAATGCGCGCATCGTCGGCGGGCAGATCCGGGCGCATGCCTGGGAAATCCTGTCGGCCATGGTGATCATGGAAGCGATCTTCGGCATCCCGGGGCTGGTCGCCGCGCCGATTTATTATGCTTATGTAAAGGACGAATTGACGGCGAAAGGCCTGACCTGAATCCGGTCAGTGATAATTGACGATCACATCGAAGCTCGGCGCGGCATGCGCGCCGGATTTCTGCGAACCGTCGACGCTCACTGTGGCGCCGACCCGCAATAATCGGCCCGCGCCCGGCGCCGCCTGGCTGACCAGACGGCAGGGAACGGATGGCGCGCCGCCATAGCTGCAGGTGGCCGCCGAAGGCACGACGCCTGCATCCGGCATATAGTTTCCGATCGATATATCGACCGTCTGGTCCGGCGACCCGGCGATCAGAAGGCTTCCTCCTTCGCCGCCGCCGCCCAGGATCCGGCCGCCACGGGACGCCGTGACCGCGCCTGCCGGCGATATGATGTAGTCGGCAGGTTGTGCTGCCAGCACCCAGCCGAAGTTGATGTCGCTACCTTTGGTAACCGTAAGAGGGGTGGCGAAGGATATATACGCAACGACAGGTTGCGTCACCGCCTGCACCTGCAGGCTCAGAAGAAGCGCGGGTAAAAGCGCGCCCGTCAGAAACGTTCCGGTTTTCATGTACAACGCGGTTTTAATGTCCAGTCAGGGCGGCATGTCGTGCCGCCGGACTATGAAATTGCCGATAAAAATAATTTGCGAAATATGCGGAAAGTATAGCTCTTTTTGCCCACAAAATCAATTTATAATTGGGTGCAATACCTAAAACACACGCGAAAATTGCAACGCATTTAGCTCAAACTTCCATGCGGCCACGCGGAAATTATGGCGTGAATTCTTTTTGCGCCATCGGAGCTGCGCCTTCCTTTTCTTGAGTTAAATACGAAATAATTATTTTTCCCTTGCGCGGATCGACACCGGCCGGCACCTCGAGCGGGACGGCAAGGCTGCGTTTGGCGGTACCGCGATAGATTGCGACGCCCGGAAAGAATTTGAGCGTCGTTTGGCCGCCATTTTCGGCAACATGAACGATTTTTACATCCCCGATCACCGAACGGTTGCCGTCGAAACCGAAAACCAGGTTCACATGCGGCGGCACATCGCCGGCGGCGGGCGCGAACGCGGCGCTGTCGATCCTGACCTGATAATTCGTCTCGCCGTGACGAATAATGAGGGGGATGACCATCACAAGCTTCGGTTTCAGCTGAATGCTGGCGGCCTCGGCGCTCGACGGGCCGGCTTCGGAATCGAGATCGTTTTCGGTCATCTTGACCTTGAGATGCGAGCGATATTCGCCGGGCGCCAGGCTGCCGGGATTTTTAACGAGAATGCGGATGGTCTGGAACTCGTCGGGCTTGAGCGTCATGCTGCGCGGCGAGATGCTGAGGATATCGAGCGCGGAGAACGGATCGCGCACGCCGTTGTCGAGAAGCTTGACGCCGCCGTCCTCCTGCATCGTGGCATCGACAAGTTCGATGCGGTAACGGCCGGTGCCGTCGCCGGAATTTTTGACGGTAACGGTGGCGTAGCGGTCGTTGTTTTCCAGCACGACGCGTGTCGGTACCAGCGTCATTTCCGCGCTTTTGGCGAAGGCGGACACCGCGCTCGCGAGCACGCCAAGCACAAGCAGCAGGCAAAAGAGAACACGGCGTTGAGCGGCTTTCATGGAAACTCCCTAATTGACGATGACATCGATATCGAAAGTGGGCGACAGGCCGCCGGGCGGCATGGCGGAATTCACGGTGGCACGCGCGCCGAGGTAAAGCATGGCGCCTTCCGCGCCGGGCAGCGGCAGGGTGGGCGACGGAAAATCGTGGATCGGCATCGCTGCGTAGATGCCTTTGAAACGGTTAAGCCTGAGATGGGGCGAGCCGGTGGATACGTCGCCGATATCGATGGTGATTGCCGCATGCCGTTCGCCGGACACGGTTAGCCTGTAAACCCC
>JBFWTA010000036.1:0-13125 GCA_050248075.1 Bdellovibrionales bacterium
CCTTCAACCTCCGCTACCCCGGCCAATACACCGACACCGAAACCGGCCTCAGCCAGAACTGGATGCGCGACTATAACCCGGCCTTCGGCAGGTATGTGCAGAGTGATCCGATTGGGTTGGCGGCGGGCATCAACACGTATGGGTATGTGGGGGGGAATGCGGTTACGGGGGTGGATCCACGTGGATTGGATCGCATGAGCGTAACATTTGGCGGGCAAGTGTTTCTGGGGCCATTTGGCTTTAGTAGTGATACTGGACTTGGTTTCGACACTACGGGAAATATTTGTGTTGTATCTAACTATTGCAAACCAACCTCTGAACCTTCGTTGCAAAACGGCTTGCCCATATTCTACGGCGCGAATGCTGCGTTAGGAGGCAATATATCTTATGATAAAAGCAACTTCTGCAATACTGCATCTCTAGTTTCTCAGCCAGAGGTGTCTTACCCAACAATGATAGATGCGTCCTTTACTGGGATAAACGTGGCAGGCTCAGTTACTGCCGATTATTCTAATGCTTCTCACCCAACTTTTGATGGCATAGGAAAAGGTACATTCGGTATTGGCATTGGGGGTGCTTTAGGCGCTTTGCGTTGTGAAACTCGGTCCGTGTGTATAAACTTGAATCCATTCCACTAAACTTGAGGCCAGTTACATGCAGAAGTTAATATCCTACTTTCAGAAGACTGTTTGGGGCTCGCCAAAACTTAGAGGGTTAAGGATTATAGCTCTAGCTTTTATTATTCTTGTAATCGGATCAGCTATGACTTTTATAGGCGCACTGTTCAAAGGCGTTGCCGAAAGCGTAGTTTTCACGGCTATAGCTAAAATTCTAATGTGTTTAGGATGGATCATAATAATAATGGCGTTAATGGGGGCCACTATCGGTTTATTTATGGGTTGGCGTTCTGTTTTTAGCGATGCTGATGTTCCTCCCAAATCGTAGTTCCTTTACACGTAAGCCAAGCTTCAACGGCCTGGCGGTGCAGCCCATGACCTGTGCGCGCGTGACCACATAACCTCCGTCACCATTGGCAGCGTCACGACCTCCGCCCCCAACAACTTCGTCTATGACGAGGCCGGGCATATGCTCGGCGAATACAACGCCTCGGGCGCCATTATTACCGAGTTCGTCTGGCTCGGCGACACCCCCACCGCCGCGCTCAAGGGCACCGGCGGCGCGACGGTTTACAGCATCGCCGCCGACTGATGACCCTCTCCCCAAAAACTGAGCCATATTTTTAAAAGTCACAATCCCCATGACCAGCCAGACGGCTTCCTGCCAAAATCCGGCAATAACCTGCCTTCGGCAAAAATAACCGACTCCAGATCAAAAAAACATGTTGACTCGTATCTCCATAAGGGATACATTGACAACCGGAGCGCCCCCCCCCTTGCGCCTGAAGCCGGGCTTCACGCCATGACGCGTTTCGCAAATCATCGCTGCTAACAATAAGAAATACCCGGCGCGTTCGCGCACCCGGCGGTTATGGTTAATATCCCTGACCACCAAATTGTTTCACGTGAAACATCCCGCGCCGGGCGGGTCCGGCCGGTTACCGTTCCACGCCGAACGAGGCCAGCGGCACCTTGCGGCGCAGTTCCTCGGTGACATCCTGCGCCGTCGCCGCGTTGCTGATGACATGCGGGGTGATGAGGGCAAGGAGTTCCGTGCGGTCGCGGCTGTCCTCGTCGACGCCGAACAGGGCGCCCACCACCGGAATCTGCGACAGGCCGGGAATGCCGGTCTTGCCGGTGGTCTGGCTGTCGCGGATCAGGCCGCCGAGGGCGATGGTTTCCCCGTCGCGCACGGCGACCGAGCTGGTGATCAGCCGCTGCTGGATCGTGGGGGAATCCAGCGTGGAGCTGGTGGTTTTCGACACGCTGCTGACTTCCTGCGTGATGTCCATCAGCACCATGCCGCCCGCGTTGACGCGCGGCGTGACGCGCAGGCTGACGCCCGTGTCCTTATATTGAATGCTGTTCACGACGGGCGCGGTGGATGTGACGGTGCTGACCGCCGATTGCGTGGCGATCGGCACCTGGTCGCCCACCTGGATGCGGGCCGACTGGTTGTTCAGCACCAGAAGCTGCGGCGAGGCCAGCATTTTCACATTCGTCATGCCTTCCAGCATGTTGAGGATGATCTGGGCGCGGTTGCCGCTTGTGAAAATATAATTGAAGCCGGGGAAGGAGGCCCCCAGAACGCCCTGCGCGTCCTCGATCTGGCTGACCGTGTGCTGTCCGCTGCTGAAGAAATACTGAACGCCATAGCGCAGGTCGTTGGTCAGGCGCACCTCACTGATGGTCGCCTCGATCAGCACCTGCAGCGGCGTGACGTCCAGCTTCTGCAGCGCGCTTTCGATCAGCCGGTAATCCTGCGGCGAGCCCATGATGATGATCGCGTTGTTCACCTCGTCGGCCGTGATCTGCACATTGGCGCGCGGCCGGCGGTCGTCGCCGCCCGTGTCGTCGGGCAGGGCGTCGACGCCCGCGACCGGGGCCGCCGCCGGTTTCGGCATGGCGTCGGCGTTATTCATGGCGCCCAGGGCGCTGCCCGGCGGCGTCAGGCTGCCGGACGGCAGCGCCAGCGCCGTCTGGCTGATCGTCGAAGCCAGGTCCGGGGGCAGGGCGGACGGCGTGTTTTTGATCACCGGCACATTCGCTTCGCGGCGCAGAACGCGCGACAGGACCGTCGCCAGATCGGCCGCGCGGCCGTTCTGGACGTAATAGACATAAAGGCGCTTTTCGTCGCTCTCGCCGACGCGGTCGAGGCGGCTGATCCATTCCTCGATATTGTCGATGTACAACTGCTGCTGCGAGCTCACCAGAATGGCGTTCAGCCGGTCGATCGGCACAATGCGGACCATATTGCCGACAGGGGTGCCGGCGAAAACTTTCTGCAACTCCAGATGGATGGATTTGGCCGAGGCGTTTTTGACCGGGAACAGGCCGAACGAAAGCCCGTTCAGGCTGTCGATGTCGAAGGCGCGGATCGTGTCGATGGTGTTCGCCACGTCGCGCTCGCTGCCCGCGACCAGCAGCATGTTCCGCATCGCATCGACGCGCAGGATGCTGCCCTGCGGCACCAGCGTTTCGATGGCCTGCTGCATGTCCGGCGCGCTGACGTAACGCAGCGGCACGGCCTTGACCGTATAGCCGAACCTGGAGACGTTCATGAGTCCGGACTCGCGCGAAGCGCCGGCGGCGGGCAGCACGCGGTACAGCCCGTCGGTGTTGACGATGGCAAGGCCATTGAGGCGCAGCGTCGATTCCATCGTCGGAAAAACCAGCTCGCGCCGGATCGGCTGGGCCGTTTCCAGCGTGATCGTGCCCTGCGCGGAGGGGTCGACCGTGTAGTTAAGGCCCAGCGTTTCGCCCAGAACGACCCGCAGGAAATCGCGCAGCTCCGCATTGGCGAAATCGAGCGTCACATCGCCCCCCGTGGTCCCGGCGCGGGCGCGGCGGGACTTGACGGCGGGCGCCGCGTTGCCTTTGCCGTAATATTTTTCCGCGCTTTCCAGCTTGTCCCGCGCGGTCAGGTCGACCGGCTCCGCCGGTGGCACCGGAAAGGTCTGAACCGAAGGCTGTACCGTGCCGATATTGCTTTGTGCCGGTGGCACGGGCTCCGGGGATGACGGCGCGCAGGCGGCGATGCCGAAGGCCAGAAGCAGGATGGCGGTGCGGGACAAAAATGATTTCAGGTTTTTCATGGCTGTTTATCGGTTGGGGTTGAATGCACGGGCTTTGGAAATGAAAGGATCTGGCGGTTTTCGCCGGATGTTAAAATGACTCCGTCCTTCTGAATCTGCTCGATGCGCCAGCCTTCCAGGCTGTCGCCTTCATGCAGCACAACGGCCTTGCCCGCCGCCGGGCGGACCAGCGCCGTGCGGCCCGCCGAACTGACGGCAATGCCGAGTAACGTGAACGAACCCTGTGCAAAGGGAGCCATGGCTTCGGCCGGCGCCGGAACCTGCGCGGGCGCGACGGTCGCGGGCCTGCGTCCGGCGCGGAACAAAGGCCTTTCGGTAATTTCGCTGCTGGCGGTTGCGGCGGCGGGAAACACGGGTGTTGCGGCGATCTCCGGCACCTTGACCGGCGTTTCCGGGACGCGCGGCAAGTCCGGGCCGGCGACCGCCAGCACGGCAATGGCGCCGGCAAGCAGCATCAGGGCGGCGATTTTCAGGGAAAGGCGCGTCACGGCGTGCCCTCCGGCGTATAGCCATAGACATCGAAGCTCAGATTGATTGCCGTCGGCTTGTCGTGCGGCTGCACGATATCCGCCGTGCGCATGTTAAGGTTGGATACGAACAACATGGGCCGTGCCATCTCCACCGCCGAAAGGGTTCCGACCGCCATGGTCAGGTCGCCCTCGGAATCGACATGAATGCCGACGCGCTGCAACTGGCCTTCACGGACCGGCGGCAGGTCGTCGGTGCTGCGAACGGTGCCGCCAAGGCCGGCGATGGTCTGGCGGATCTGGGTCTGCAGGGCGGCGGCGGTTACCGCGGGGCTGCCGCCCGGCCACAAAACCTGCTCACCTGCGAACTGCGCCTCGCCGGCGGCGGCTTGCCGGCTGATGATTTCCTGCGCTTTCAGTGCGGCTTCGTAACGCGAAAGGAGAGCGACCTGATTAGCAATACGGGTTTCATGCGCCTGCCAGAACGCCGCCACCGGCGTCAGGATCAGATTCCACGCCAGCCATAGCAGAATGACCAGAATGGCCAGAGCCGCCAGACGCCGGACGGGATGCGAAAGCGACGTCATGGGGCGGCGGTCCCGGGCAGGGCCGAGACGGAAATCTCGAAACGCTGATCGGTGCCGTTCGGCGCGGCGGTCACCGGCGACAGGAATTTGGCATCGGCAAAAGCCGGCGAGGCGTCGAGCAAGGGTATGAGCCCCGCCGGATCGCCGGCGAAACCGGACATGCGTATTTCGTTGCCCCGGATCTGCAGATCGTAAATCCAGGCATTGTCGGGCATGATATTCGTGAGCGCCGCGAGAATGGCGAGGCTGGACGAATTTCGGGTCTTGCCCTGCATCACATCGGCAATATCGTTCAGGCGCTTGAGGCGCGCCCTGGCATCGTCCGCCTGCAGGGCGAGGGGCTTGATGGCCGCCATGCGCTCCGCCAGCATGTCTTCCGTGCGCTTGGCATGATGCATCATCAGGCCGCCCAGAAGCACTAGCAAAAGGACGATGCCGGCATTGAGGCTGCGATTGAGCGACCGGCGATGCTGGTCGCCCGCGTCGAAACCGGTCTGCTTGAACAGCCGGTAAACGGTTTCTTCCGCGCCGTTGTCGCCGTGATAAAGCACCGCTTCCGGCGAAAGGCCGTAACGCCGCGCCGCGGCCACCAGGCTGTCGATGGATGTGCGCCTTGCCACCGCCACGTCGACAATCAGGCGGCCGGACTTGATGTCGCGCGAACGGACATGCCAGTCCCAATAGACCTGATCGGTCGAGAAAGGAGTCAGGCGGTCGAGCTCGTTCGTAAAAATCCTGCCGAGATTGGGTTCGGCGGTCAAAGGATAATCGACGCGAACGATCAGCAGATTGTCGTCCTTAAGCCCCAGAAGCACTTCCGGCGTCCGCGAGCCGATCAGATGATGCAATTCCGTTTCAAATTCGTTGACCTTGGTATAGGTGGGTAATTGCTCGAGTGGCGCCAGCGCATGCGCCTCGCCGTCCTTGACGATTTCGACGCCGATGTTTTTTTCACCCGGCATCAGCACCAGCCGCGGCCGCGGGCGGCGCAGCAGGCCGGTGAAATTACCGGGCGCGAGGCCCTTGATCTCGCCGGTCCACCAGGCCAGCGCACGCGAACTTTCCTGCCTCGCGGTCTGGAAAAAACGGCTTACGGTGTTATTGAGCTTCATAATGTCTCCAGCCGATACGGCCCTTTATTATTCTTTTTTGGTAATCGCTTAAAAAATAACCAGCCCATCAATAAGGCGTATTTCCGAAACTAATAACTGCATAATACCGCAATATCCGCACCCTGGAGTTTAAGCCGCTCCGGGGTCCGCAACCATATCGCAACGGGCCGGTTTTGGGGGAAATAAATCATAAAGACCGGGTGCCAAAGGCCGAAGATATGCCCGCAGCCGTGCTGTTCATTAATATGAACAGGTTAATTCCGCATTTGCCGGGCCTGTTAACCATCCGGCGGGTTCAGCGGAGTTGCCGGCGGCCGCCCATTATTGATATGCGGGTGCATGCTTGCCCGACCGCTTCGCCGACGCCGGGGCTTTACGCTCCTCGAAATTCTCGTCGCCGTGATTATTTTCGGCGTGGCGGCAGGCGTCATTCTCGGCATTTATTCGGAATCCTTCGCCCGCATCCGCAGGGCCGAAACCGATATGGCGGCGCAGGGCTATGCGCGCTCGCTGCTGGAAAGCGCGGGCCATGAATATCCCCTGCGCGGGGGCGACAGCGAAGGGCGGTTTGCCAATGGCTTTGTCTGGCGCCTGCATATCGAACCCTATGGCGATGACGACGACCGAAAGGCGTGGGGCATGCAAGCCTATAACGTCGCGGCGACCGTTTCATGGAATGACGGCGGGCGCGAGCGGTCGGTTACGCTCGTTACGCTGCGTCTTGCGGCGAAAGGATCGTGACGATGAGAGCTATCGTCAGAAACAGGCAGGCGGGCTTTACGCTGCTGGAACTTATGGTAGCCATCACCGTGCTCGGCCTGCTGATGGGGCTGCTTTATGCGAATTTGAAAGCCGGCACGCAGGCCTGGCTGCGCAGCGAAAGCCATTTTTTCGGCAGCAACGAAGTACGGTATGCGCAGGCGGCCTTGAGGCGGCTGCTCGGCACGGCTTACCCGTCCCGCAACAAAGGCAACATTGTCGATTTTGCCGGAACCGAAAATTCCATTGGTTTTCTGGCGCCGGCTTCCGTGAATGATACCGGGCGCTCGCGCATCGCGATTGGCCTGGCGGGCGAGGGCGCGAAAAGCGAACTGATCATGTCCGCCGTGCCGGAACTTGCGCGCGCGGGAGCCGTGAATCCGTCGACGACAATCCTGCTGCGCAACATCCGGTCGGCTTCCTTTGCCTATTTCGGCAGGGACGCGCCGGACGCGCCGCCGTCATGGCGCCGGGAATGGATAAACCGCAGGAGTTTGCCCAAGCTTATACGCATGGAACTGCAATTCGATGACACGGATACCCGTATGTGGCCCGTCTTGATCGTCGCGCCGCGCATCACGGCGGATACGGCCTGTCAATTCGATATAACCTCGGGCGAGTGCCGGAGCCAATGACGCGGATGCCCTTACATCGAAAACAACGCGGTTTTGCGCTCATGTCCGTGTTGTGGACCGTCATTATCCTTGCGATGTTCGCAGGGGGGCTGCTGCATCTGCGCAGCGTGACGTCGCGCGTCGAACGCGCCGCGCGCGATCAGGCGCGGATGGAAAACATCCTGGATGCCGCCATCAACCGCGCCATTCTGGCGCTGGCCGATACGCGCATCGACAAACGCTGGCGCGTCGACGGCGTGCCGGTGGATTTTGCCTATGACGGCATGCCGGTTAGCGTGACGGTCCAGGACGAAAACGGGAAAATCGACATCAACACCGCCGACGCGGATGTGCTGAAGGACCTGCTGCAGACCGTCGGCATCGCGCCAGGCCAGGCCGCCGACATTGCCGACTGTGTTCTGGACTGGCGCGATGCCACTGGCCTGCACCGCAAGACCGATTACCGTGCGGCGCAATTGGCCTATGTGCCGCGCCATGGTTATTTTCAAAGCGCAGACGAATTAAAGCTGGTGCCGGGGATAACGCCCGACGTCTTTCAACGCATCGAACCGGCCATAACCGTATACTCCCAGCGCGCTACGGCCGATGCCGCCGTCGCGCCCCTGGAGGTATTGCTGACCTTCCCAGGCATGAATGAAGCCGCCGCCACAAAAGTGCTGAAGGACCGGGCGGGCCGCGAGGCGCCGGATCGCGCCGGAATGCTCGACCTGCTGCAATCGCTGGAAGGCCGCGCCTTCACCATTCGCGCCGCGGCGCAGCTTGGGCAGAAGCAATTCGTGCGCGAACGGACCATTCGCATCACCGACGCCGCGGGCCGGTCTTTCTTAACGCTGAACTGGAAATAGCCGGCCAGAATCAAACCCTTCGCCGTAAACTAGGCCATGGGCAAAAAGCCGGGCAGGGTGCTAGGATAGCGTGATTTTTCGTATATATTTGCAACCGGTTACGCATTTTACTCATGCCGCAGGATACCGCCATGCCGTTTGGCTTTCGCATTCCCGAATATAAAAATAATGCTCGGGCCGGGTTCACGATCCTCGAACTTCTGGTCGTCCTGGCCATTCTCGGCATCCTGATCGGCCTTGTCGCGCCGACGGCCCTGCGCCAGCTCGGCACCGCCAAGCACAAGGTGGCGCAGCAATCCATCGCGCGTATCAGCGAAGTGCTGGATCTTTATAAGCTCGATACCGGGGGTTATCCGACAACGGAGCAGGGGTTAGAGGCGCTTGTTGCCCAGCCGGCAGGCGTAACCGGCTGGAACGGCCCTTACCTGAAGCCCGTAAAAATCCCGCTCGATCCCTGGAACCGGCCATTCCAGTACCGCGCGCCGAGCCAGCGCGCGGATCATGCCTATGACCTGTTCACCTATGGCGCCGAGGGCCAGCCGAATGGCACGGGTGAATCCGCCACGATCATGAACGAATGAACGGGTCGATGTCCTTGCTCGCCAGAACCAGACTGCCCGATGCGGGCGATGATACCGATGATCCTCTGGCGTCGGCCCTGTTGCGCACCGGCCGGCTGGGCGAAGAGCAACTGGACCGCGCCGGGGCCATGGCCGATGAAACGCATCAGCGCCTCGGTAATGTCATAACGCAGCTGGGCCTGCTGCCCGAACGCGTGCTGGCGGAGGTTTATTCCGATCTCACCGGCGCGCCGCCCGTCCGGCAAGGCGATTATCCGCAGGAGCCGGTGTTGCCGGAATGCTTTTCCGCCAAATTTCTGCGCAGCGCGCATGCCTTGCCGATCGGCAAGCTGCCGGGACGGCTGGATGTCGCCATGGTCGATCCGCTGGATACGGCAACGATCCGGGCCATGGGTTTTTCCTGCGGGCGGAAAATCGTCGCGCGTCCGGCGACCTTGACGGAAATGGAAGCGGCGCTGGCGCGGCTGTATCCCGACGCAAGCACGGCGGAGGCTGCAAAAACCGAAAATGCGCCCGCGCTGGCCGACGAAAACGATCTTGCGCGCCTTAAGGACATGGCCAGCGGCGCGCCGGTTATCCGCCTGGTCGACCGCATCATTGCCGAAGCGGTTGCGGCGCGCGCTTCGGATATCCATGTTGAATCCACCGAAACCGGATTGCGCGTGCGGTATCGTATCGACGGCATTCTGCAGGACCGCGAAACGCCGCCGGCGGGGTGGCGCGCCGCCATTCTGTCGCGCATCAAGCTGATGGCGAGGCTGAATATCGCCGAACGGCGGCTGGCGCAGGACGGGCGCATACGCCTTGCCGTGCGCGGCCATGAAATCGATCTGCGCGTCGCCACCACGCCGACCATTCACGGTGAAAGCGTGACCTTGCGCATTCTCGACCGCGCCCAGGTGGATCTGGACTTTGCGAAACTGGGGTTCGATGCCGATATTTTGGGGCCTTATCTCAAGGCGCTGGATAATCCGACGGGCATCATCCTCGTGACGGGGCCCACGGGCAGCGGCAAGACGACGACACTGTATGCCTCGCTGCAGCGCCTGAACGCGCCCGAACGCAAGATCATGACGGTGGAGGACCCGGTCGAATATCTGATCGAGGGGATCAACCAGGTTCAGGTGAAGCCTTCCATCGGATTGACCTTCGCCGCCGCGCTGCGCAGCTTTTTGCGCCTGAATCCCGACATCATGCTGGTGGGCGAAATCCGCGATCTGGAAACAGCGGACATTGCCGTGCAGGCGTCGCTGACGGGGCATCGCGTGCTGTCGACGCTGCACACCAACGACGCGGCGACGGGCATCACGCGCCTTCTGGACATGGGCGTGGCTGATTACCTGATGTCCTCCACGCTGTCGGCGATTGTCGCGCAGCGGCTGGTGCGGTGCCTGTGCCCGCATTGCAAGGCGAAGGTTCCGGTGCTTCCGGAAGTGGTGGCGCAATTCGGCCTAGACCGCCTGGCGGGCGGCAGGCCCGTTGATCTGTGGGAGGCGCGCGGCTGCGCGGAATGCAACCTGACGGGTTATCGCGGCCGCAGCATGATCCTGGAATTTCTGCCCGTCACCGACGTGATCCGCCAGCACATCATGCGCCACAGCGAAGCGCGCGATATTTTGGCCGCCGCGCGCGCCGAAGGCATGCGCACCATGCTGGAACACGGCCTGACCAAGGCCCTGGCCGGGCAGACGACGGTGGCGGAAGTCCTGCGGGTGATCGGGGGCGCCTGATATGCCTGTGTTCCGCTATGTCGCCCTGGCGCCCAACGGCGAAACGCAGACCGGGGAGATCGAATCCGTCAACGAACAGTCGGCGTTGGGCCAGGTGCAAAAGCTCGGCCTGCTGCCGATCAGCGCGAAACTCGGCGGCGCGCCGTGGTGGGCGCGCAGCACGGGCGATGTTTTCGGCAAAGCTATCGGCGCGCAGGATCTGGCCCTGTTTACGCGCCAGCTGGCGCGGCTGCTGAAAGCGGGGCTGGAACTCGACCGCGCCCTGCAGATGCTGGGCGACCTTGCCGAAACCAAAGCCTGGAAGCCGGTCATTCGCCGCGTTACCGACCGCGTGCGCCGTGGCGAGCATCTGTCGGACGCGCTGGCGCAGGAAAAAACGGTGTTTGCCGGCGATTACGTCAGCATGGTGCGGGCCGGGGAGGCCGGCGGCGCGCTGGCGCCGGTTCTGGAACGCCTCGCCCTGTTTCTGCAGCGCCGCGCCGCCATCGGCCAGCGGATTTTTTCGGCGCTGATTTATCCGGCGCTGCTGCTGATCATGGCGGTGGTTGCCATAACCATCATCCTGACGGTTGTCCTGCCGCAATTCGAACCGTTCTTTGCCGAGGCGAAGGTGGCCATGCCGCTGCCGACGCGCATCGTGGTAGCGGCCGGAAATGCGGCAAGCCATGGCTGGTGGCTGGCGCCGTTGCTGATGTTGGGGAGTATTGCTTTTCTGCGCCACGTCAACCGCAAACCGGGGCTTGCCTTGCGGCGCGATAAATTCCTGCTGGGCCTGCCTTTGCTCGGCCCGTTGCTGTTGCGCGCCGATGTGGCGCGTCTGGCGCATAGCCTCGGCAGCCTCATGGCCAATGGCGTGATGCTGGCGCCGGCGATAGCTATCGCGGCCGGGACCATGGGAAACCGTTTTTTACAGGAAAGGATCGCCGGGGTGGCGCTGGACATGCGCGAAGGCAAGGGCCTGGCCGCGCCTCTGGCCCGCACAGGCGTTTTCCCCCCGCTGATGCTGCAACTGGTGCGTATCGGCGAGGAGACTGGGCGGCTGGAGGAGATGCTCGGCGAAATCGCCGAGATTTATGAAAGCGAATTGCAGCGCGCCATCGACCGGCTCATGGCCCTGCTGGTCCCCGCGCTGACCACCGGCATGGGTGTCGTCATCGCCTTTATCGTGGCGGCGATGCTGTTGGCGATGCTGAGCGTGAACGAGCTGGCGATGTAAATTTTACAGGCTGGACGACGGGTACATTTGCCTTGCGCGTTTCTGCATTTTTTCCAAATTTTTACGTTGTGCATGATGCCGCCCAATGGCTTCGGCTGCTTTCATAGGCAGAGAAGTACAATCTTTGCTGTAGCCATGGGGAAGTTTTCGGGTGCGCAACTGCGATACAAAATGGTAGAAAGACCGGTCGGAACTCGCCTCCGGAGAAGGCAAATCGTGATTTGTAACAGATGGGGATGTGTGCGGAGATGCCTCGTCGACCGGCGCCGGAGTATCTTTTGATAAGGCTCGCTTAGCCAATTCAGCTTGTATATTTCTCGTTGTAATACCGTTGCCGGATTTGACAGCCTGGGCCCATATGACGGGAGGCCAGCGCGGTTTATAATTTAAAGGATGATTTTCTAGAAATGCCCTCTTGCGCCTTTCTTTTTCACTTTCACTTATGGCGGTGTTTTGAGATATTCCTTCAGCTCTTGTGTTTGCTGGGCGCAGCCCCGGCGCGCCGGTTATTCGAGATGGATCGTCCGTTGCGCGAATAGCTGCTCCGCCTGTGATATGTCCCTGTCTTAACCCGGAATATGTAGCAACGATAGGGAAGCTGGTCCTTAAGGCTGCCATGCGTCTTGCTTTTTCAGCGGCAGTCAGAGGTTTGCGAGAAGCATGGAGTCGGACGTGTGTAGCTATTGTGGTTATATGCACAGCAAAATCCTGTAATATTCCGCAGATAAATTCATGATTACGTAACAGTGTTATTTGAGTGTCTGCAATCTTGAAATTACTTTCATGATGTAAAATGCTTTAAAAGCACTGCCCGCCAAAATCATATTGCGCCAGCGTGACAACCACCGGGATAATCCAGTATTCGCCGATTTTATAGGCCGGGGATGGCTCCGCGGCGGCGATCTGGCTGGTTTCGATGGGGGATGACAGGACTTCTTTCAGCCGGTCGTATTGCATATGTCCCGGCCGTCCGGCCGCCAGTGCCTGGGCCCATGGCTCGCAGGCGATATGGGCCTTGACGACAGAGGCTTTGGATAAATCGTTCGGAATTTTGCCTTCGCTGCGCGGCCAGCCGTAATCGAGGAAAACGCGTGCACGTTCCTTGCCGAGATGGGGTTCAAGCCAGATGCCGGTGCTGGTCTGGACGCTATAGCCATTGGCATCGGCGCCGATAGAGCCGGCCGGGCGCAGCACGCGGGTGTCGCTGATGTCCATATGCAGGTATTTTTCGCCGTTCGTCTGCGGCAGAAGATTGCCGTCGGGCGCTTTCACCTGAATATCGAAAATGAATTTCTTCCAGGGCTGGCTGGCATCGCCATTGGCAGCGGCCAGTGTGGCGACTTCCGCCGACGTGATCTTGGATGTGTCCGCTTCCGGCGGCCCACTGCGGCAGGCGGCGATTGTCATAAGAAGAACGGCAAAAAGAAATTTTGAGAACTGAACCATATTATCAGCCTGTATCGTACTTGATCCCGGGCAGC
>JBFWTA010000037.1:0-13115 GCA_050248075.1 Bdellovibrionales bacterium
TGATCTGGGCTTCGGGGTCGACGTCCTCGCGGATGCGGTTCGCGGCCTGGTCGACTTCGAACAGCGTCATGTCCATGCCGCCGGTGATGTTGATCAGCACGCCGCGCGCGCCCTTCATCGATACGTCGTCGAGCAGCGGGTTGGAGATGGCGGCTTCGGCGGCGCGAATGGCGCGGTTTTCGCCTTCGGCTTCACCGGTACCCATCATGGCCTTGCCCATTTCGTCCATCACCGTCTTGACGTCGGCGAAGTCGAGATTCATGAAGCCGGGCATGACCATGAGGTCGGTAATGCCGCGCACGCCGGCATGCAGAACTTCGTCGGCCATGCGGAAGGCTTCGGCGAAGGTCGTATGCTCGTTGGCGATGCGGAAGAGGTTCTGGTTGGGAATGACGATCAGCGTGTCGACATATTGCTGCAGCTCGGCAATGCCGTTTTCGGCCTTGCGCATGCGCTGGCCGCCTTCGAAATGGAAGGGCTTGGTGACGACGCCGACGGTCAGGATGCCGCTTTCGCGCGCGGCGCGGGCGATAACGGGGGCCGCGCCCGTGCCGGTGCCGCCGCCCATGCCGGCGGTGACAAACAGCATGTCCGAGCCTTCGAGGCAGGCCATGATTTCGGTGATCTGTTCTTCGGCGGCGTTGCGGCCGACATCGGGCTTCGAGCCCGCGCCCAGTCCGCGCGAAATGTGAACGCCAAGTTGGATTTTACGCGGCGCCAGAGATTGCGCGAGCGCCTGCGCGTCGGTGTTTGCCGCAATAAAATCACAGCCTTCCAGGTTGCAGCGGATCATGTTGTTGAGCGCGTTGCCGCCCGCGCCGCCGACACCCATGACCGTAAGCCGGGGCCGTAAATTGTTTTCCGGCTCCGCCATCGATAGATTAATCATCAAGACCTCCTGGACAGGGGCACCAAAGCATGGAAAGACGATTCCACGGCTAGAATTGATCCCGCGCGATATGAATCCTTTCACTTGATTCGTGCAAGAGTCATACATCACAGAATCAAAGAAAATATAGTAATTTTGGCTTTGTTGTCACAGGAATTCGGATGTTAATCTGCGTTGCTTTTTGAGAAAAGAATAATAATCGAGGGTATTGCAATGGATTAGAATAAAAAGTGAATGCGAAAGGTGAGACC
Source organism: Bdellovibrionales bacterium (assembly GCA_050248075.1). Lineage (GTDB taxonomy): Bacteria > Pseudomonadota > Alphaproteobacteria > UBA9219 > UBA9219 > JBFWTA01. The sequence continues at coordinate 1,141 of JBFWTA010000037.1, forward strand.
GAGAATTTCAGGTTTTGAACCGTTTACATATTCTGCTTCAGCCATTGCCCGACCCGCGTAAAGACCGTTCCGCCGCCGGCCAGATCGCCCATGGTGTGGGAGGCGGCGAGTTCGGGCTGCATGGCGACCGCCAGCAGGCCGGCGGTGGTGGCGAAGGCCGGACCGGAGGTAGCTTCGGCGAGGCCGGTGAACGATGCCGACTTGCCATTTGTGTAAGCCTGCCCATGCGCCGCGCGCGCCACGCGGATGGGCCGGCCGATGCGCACCTGTTTTTCAAGCATGCGTTGAGCAAGCTCCCGCGTGCCCGGCATCTGGCAGGCGCCGCCCGTAAGCACGACGCGCCGCCCGGCGGCTTCCCGAAAGCCGCTTTTTTCCAGCCGCCCGCGCACAATCTCAAATATCTCCTCCATGCGCGGCTGGATGATGCGGACCAGCTGCGATTTCGGCAGGTGATTGGCGTGCTCGGGAGATTCATCCTCGCCCACCTGGGGGACATCGATAATTTCACGCTCGTCCATCGGCGAGGGGGTAGCGTTGCCATAAAGGGTTTTGAGCCGTTCGGCATGGGCAAGCGATGTCGTGAGACCGCGGGCTATGTCGCTCGTCACATGCGCGCCGCCGACCGGCACACCATCGGCATAAATGACATTGCCGTCGAAGAATACCGCAAAACCGGTTGTGCCCGCGCCTATGTCGATGACAAGGCAACCCAGATCCATTTCGTCTTCCACGAGGCAGGCAAGGCCGCTTGCATAGGGCGCCGCGACCAGCGTTTCGACATCCAGGTGGCACCGGTTGACGGTCGTCACGAGCGTGCGCACCGGACCGTAGGCGGCGGACATAAGGTGCAGCTGAACATGTAGGACATGGCCGACCATGCCGGTCGGATCGCGGACTCCTTTTTGACCATCCAACGCATAATTCACGGGGATCGTGTGGATAAGGTCGAAGGGATGGCCGCGCGCATCCTGCGGCGCCAGCGTCTGGCCCTGCATGAGAATGCGCTGCACATCGCCTTCCGTAACCTCGCGCCCCTGAAGCGGCAGTTCGACATTGGCGGTTTGAGACAGAAGCTGGGCGCCGGATACGTTGACGATCACGCTTTCGATCCGCTCGCCCGCCATTTGCTCGGCCGTGGCCACGGCCTGGCTGATGGCATGCTGCGCCGCTTCCATGTTGGCGATCGCGCCATTGCGCACGCCTTCCGAAAGCTGGTGCCCGATGCCGATGACGCGCGGCGGCCCGTTGGCATCGGCGCGCGCAATGAAACAGGCGATCTTGCTGGAGCCGACATCCAGCGCCGCGATAATTTCACCGGGCTTTGTGTTTTGCTTGCCGAACAGCCAATTCGAAAACGCGATCATAATTTCGCATCTCCGGATTTCCTGGCAGGCGGTGCCGGTTCGATAACCAGGCGGTCGTGCTGCCGGAGATCTATTGCCATCACATTTCGCTCCAATACCTTTTGATCGGCAATCAGCGCCGAAAGCCGACGCAGGCCGTTGTCGAGATTTTCTTCCGGCAAACGCGCCGTAACGGCGCGGGTGAGATGCAGATCCCAGCGCCGACGGCCTACGCGGACGGCCGCCGTCGTAACTTTTTCCACGGCCGGATAACGTTTCAGGGCTTCCAGCAGTTCGAGTGTCTGTTCCGGCGCGTCGGGACCGACAACCAAAGGCAGGTTGGAAAATTGTTCCAGTTTCGCCTCCGGCAGTTCCTTGCCTTCGGAATCGATAATGACGGTGCGGCTCAGATGCTGCCAGCGGGCCATAGGCACACGCTCGGTCAGGTGCACGATGATCCTGTCGGGCAACCGCCGTTCCACCGTAACCGAAGCGACCCAGGGCAGTTTCGCAATCCTCGCCTGCGCCGCATCCGGATCGAAATCGAGGATCGCCGCTCCCGAATTCGCGCCGAGCGCGTCGAAAATATCATCTTTCGATGTTTGCTTTCGCCCTTCCAGAACGACATCCTTGATCGAAAATTGCGCCTTTTGCGTGAGACGCAGCCCGGCTTCCGCGGCTTTTTCCGCCTGTTGCTGCGGCCAGCCGATATGCCAGGACCATAGCAGCGCAAGACAGGCCAGGATCAACAATCCCAGAATTGCGCCAAGCCGGAACAGTTTTCCATACAATGTTGGCCCGCGCGCGCGTCCGCGCGACGTGTTCTGGCGGACGCTGCCGCGAAGATTATGGGAACGGGGGCGTCTCATGAAAGGCCGTCGGAATGATTCGGGTTGTCTGAACACCCTAGCAGGAACCGGCAGGGTTTTTGAAGGGCATCGCCGCCGCTAAGGCATTACGGAATCGTAATTTTTTTTGAAATTAACTTGCTTGGCCGATTTGTCCCTTTGACCGGCGCTGTAAACGGTCCGATCCCAGTTCGACGAGCTTTTCGAGAAACCGGCGGGGATGCATCGGCGGTTGTTCTTCCAGCGCCTGATGGAAAATTACGGTCGAGGCGGTGAGGCCGGGCAGGGTGTTGGCCTCGATCACCATTGTCTGGTTGCCGGTTACATTAAAAAAGATGTCGATGCGCGCATAGCCTTCGATGCGCAGCGCCCTGGCCGCGCACTCGATCTTGCCGCGGATCAGCCCGATCTGGTCGGGCGTGACGATATTTGCCGGCGGCGGGGTGAGGTTGATGCCCGTGCCGCCCTGGAATTTTTCTTCCAGCGAAAGAACCTCGCCCTGCGCCACGGTGATGCTGGGGGTGAGGGCGTGATACTCGCCGGCCTTCTCCAGCACGCCAACCGTAAGCTCGACCCATCCGGTTTTTTTATTATAGGCAAGTTCGCGGTCTTCCACATGGATGTCGTCGGTAACGATGAAAGGCTCGAGCAGAAGTTCGTCGATATGCATCGGCAATTCGATCGCCTGACGCATGTGTTTGATCGATCCCGGCAGCAGCACCGGCTCGTGCGCGTTCAAGGCTTCGAGATAAACGGCCAATTCCTCGCCGGATTGCAGCCTCACGACGCCGGCCGAACAGCCATCCGATTGGGGCTTGATGAGCAGATCGCGGCTCTGCAGCTTTGCGCAGGCTTCTTCCCAATCCGGCGGCGCGCCGAGCGAGAAGCTAATTTTCGGCGCGGATGCGAGCCGGGGATCGCCGAGCGCCAGGATGGCGGTACCTGTCCCGTTCTTGTCGATACACAGGCGCGATCCCGACGGGCCCGAGCCATTATAGGCAAGGCCGAACTGGTCCAGCATGTTTTGCATGGTGCCGTCTTCGCCCTCGCCGCCATGCAGGCCGAGGAAGACGAAAGCTTTTTCATCTTTGGCTTCAAGGCAAAACTGTTCGAGGCTCATGCGGCGCGGCATGAGGTCTGTGTTGGCCGGCAAAGGCGGCAGGCCGAGCTTCTGCCGCAAGGGCGGCGCGAGCGTCTTCAGCCGTCCCGCAATCACCGCCGCTTCCGAGCAATGGAAAAGAATTTCTTCGCAGGTATGATTGAGCGTGAAGCTGTAGGGCAAATGCCAGACGTCGCCATTGGGCGCAAGAATAAAAGGCTCGGGCGCCAGTTTTGCAGCATGGCGCAGCTTGAGCCACACATTCGTGCCGGACATAAGCGATACCTGGCGTTCCGCCGTCTTGCCGCCGAACAGCACGCGTACATTTTGCGCATCGCGCGCCTTGGCGGCCGGTTTTTCATGGGGGCTCAACCCGGCTCGCCTTGCCGCGCCGCCTACGATGTAGCGAAGCATATCCCCATGCGTCATGCCCACGCGGCTGCCCTGGATGAACAGAAAGCTGTTCTGTTCCATGCCGGAAACAGGATTGAAATCCGAGAACACCACGCGCCCGTCCTTGAGCAGCCAGCCGTCAAGCCGCGCAAAATCGCGCATGCCGAAAAACGCGAACAGCGCTTCGGCCGCTTCGCGGATCGCGGCGATGACTTCGTCCGAAAAACGGGGCGGGCAGTGATAGGCGACATGGCAGGTCGGCAGGTATTTATGCCGGAACCCGAAGATGGAATCGTCGCCGGTGAGTTCGATCTCGGTCGGAATGAGCGCCACGGGCTTGTTCTCGCTGCTTTCGAGCACAAGCACCGTAAATTCCTGCCCCTCGCAATAGGGCTCGACCATTGCCGTGTCGCTGCGCTTCTGGGCGAATAACTGCCGCGCCTTTTCGGCGGCCTCGACGGATGAATGCGCCGTGGAAACGCCGAGGCTCGATCCGCCTGCCGTGGGCTTTACGATGACTTTCGCAAGGCGATGCTCGAGGAAAAAGGCGGAAAGTTTTTTGGCGATATCCGCATCCATGTCGTCGCTGCGGAGGACGCAATGGGGCAGGGTTATAAATCCATGCCGCGCCAGATGCGCATTCGCCGTTGCCTTGTCGAACATGAGGCGGCAGGCTTTCGACGGCGAGCCGACAAACGGGATGTTGTGCGTTTCAAGCAATTCCTGCAATTCGCCGTCCTCGCCGAAAGCGCCATGGATAGCGGGGAATACCAGATCGACGGCGCGGCATTCGGCGATGAACTGTTCTGTCGAAAGCGGACGGGCCGCATGCGCCAGCTTGTAATCGAAATCCGAGGGCGTATTGGAATAAAGCTGCGGCGGCGACAGGCGGTACAGGTTCTTTTGCGTGTCGCAGTAAAACGGCACGACATCCCAGCCCAGCGGCACAAGATGGTCCATCACGGAACGAGCCGAGTTAAGCGAAATTCCGCGTTCCGCCGAAGGGCCGCCACAAATGACTGCAATGCGCATGAATGCTCCGATATATCAATTTTACTTTGCTTGCGCGTGATCTTCCTTCGCAATTCCGATCCTCTGAATTTCCCACCGTAATTCAACCCCAAATTTTTCTTTTACCCGTTTTCTGACCTCTTCGCCCAGATTTTCGATGTCGGCGGCGGTGGCAAAGCCGGTGTTGATGAGGAAATTGGTGTGTTTTTCGGAAACCTTGGCGTGGCCGATCTTGAGTCCCCGGCAGCCGGCCTGGTCGATAAGCTGCCAGGACTTGCGGCCTTCGGGATCGTTGTCGGGATTGGCGAAGGTCGAACCACCGGTCTTTTCGCGTATGGGCTGGGTCTCGTTTCGGCGCTTCTGGATGTCCTGCATCTTTTGCTGAATGGTGTGCATGTCGCCCGGCGTGCCTTCCAGCACAGCGCCCGTGAAAATGCAGCCCCTGGGAGCATTGCTGTGGCGATAGGAAAACCCCATCTGGGCGTTGGATAGCGATTTGCGTTCGCCGGATCGCAAAATCAGGCTTGTGTTATGAACAATATCCTTGAACTCCCGACCATATGCGCCCGCGTTCATATAAAGGCCGCCGCCGATCGTGCCGGGAATTCCGCATAAAAATTCAAGGCCGGTTATGCCGGATGCCTGTGCCGCGCGGGCAACATTCAGGTCGATGCAGGCCGCACCGACGGTGAGCGAGGTTCCCTCGATCTGTATCTGCCCGAATTGAGGGCCAAGCCTGATAACCACGCCCGGCACGCCGCCGTCGCGCACCAGCAGGTTCGAGGCAAGGCCGATAACCGTGATCGGCACGTCATCCGGACAGTTGGCAAGAAAATAGGCAAGGTCGTCCTCATCCGCCGGCTTGAAAAGTATTTCCGCCGGGCCGCCGACGCGAAACCATGTCTGGTCGGCCAGCGGTTCGTTGGGGGTAAGCTTGCCGCGCGTCCGGGGCAGGCGGTGCAGCAGCCCTTCATCGGGAAAATCGTCAGCGCGGAGGCCGAGAGGAGAGTCGCGGCGTGCAGGCGGCATGTCTAGCCCTGCGCGCGGCGCGCGCCTTTGTTAAGCAGGGTTTCCATCTCGCCGGGCAAGGCATGCGCCCAGGCGCTGATGGACCCGGCGCCGAGGCAGATCACATAATCGTCCGGCCCGGCCAGATCGGCAATCATGCCGGCCAGATCGCGGGGGTCGTTAAGGGCGTGCACCCCGCGGTGCCCATGCGCGCGCAAGCCTTCGACCAGCGCATCGCGGCTGGCGCCTTCGATGGGCTGTTCGCCGGCGGCATAGACATCGGCGACGATCACCGCATCGGCATCGTTGAAGCATTTGCAGAAATCGGCAAACAGGCTGGACAGGCGCGAATAGCGGTGCGGCTGCATGACGGCGATGATCTTGCCTTTGTCGCCTTTTGCCTGAACGCCGGCCTTGAGCGTGGCGGCGATCTCGACCGGGTGGTGGCCATAATCGTCGACAACCGTAATGCCGTTCGCCCTGCCGGTGCGCGTAAAGCGGCGCTTTACGCCTTCGAACTTGCTCATCGCCATGCGCAGAACGGCGTCGCCGAACCCAAGCTGATGCCCGACCGCGATGGCCGCAAGGGAATTCAGAACATTATGCTGGCCGATAACGGGCAGAAAAAAGCCGTCAATGGTGCGCGCCTGCTCGGTCTTGCGATCGGAAACGACGACATCGTAGCGTGAGCCTTCCGGGCGCGCCTCGACATTCACGGCGCGCAGATCCGCCTGCGGCGAGAAACCATAGGTGATGATCTTGCGGTCGTTGATGCGGGCGACGAGCTCCTGTACCTCCGGATGATCGATACACAGCACGGCGAAACCGTAGAACGGTATGTTTTGCACGAATGTGTCATAGGCGCGGCGCACCGCGTCGAAATCGGGGTAATGATCCATGTGCTCGGGATCGATGTTGGTGACGATTGCGACCGTGGCGGGGAGTTTCGTGAAACTTCCGTCGGACTCGTCGCTCTCGACCACCATCCATTCCCCGGCGCCGAGGCGCGCGTTTGTGCCATAGGCATTGATGATGCCGCCGTTGATCACGGTCGGGTCCAACCCCGCCGTGTCAAACATGGCCGCCACCATGGAGGTGGTAGTCGTCTTGCCATGCGTGCCGCCGACCGCGACCGACCATTTGAGGCGCATCAGCTCGCCCAGCATTTCCGCCCGGCGGACGATAGGCAGCAGGGCGGCGCGTGCGGCGACGACTTCGGGATTGTCTTTCTTCACGGCGGATGAAACGACGACCACGCTTGCATCGGTGACGTTCTCCGCCGCATGACCGATAAACACCTTCACACCTTTTTCTCGCAGGCGCTTGACGTTGTAATTGTCCGTCAGATCACTACCCTGAATCTTGTAACCGAGATTGTGCAGGATTTCCGCAATCCCGCTCATGCCAATCCCGCCGATACCGACGAAATGAAGTACCCCGATCATAAGGGGGCTGAAATGCGGAGCAGGGACGTTCTTGCGGTTCATGGGCGCTTTGGTTCCTATAATTTTAAGGCGAATGTAAGGTATATGGAACCAGCTCAAACCGCCAGTAGCCGTCTGACTTTAGTGGAATCAATAGTTAATGCTTAATGTTAACAAGGAATTCTAGGCCGCTTCCCCCGACCGCAAATTTCCTGTGGCCCCATTTTCCGTGGCAAATATTTCCGCCCCCGTTCGCCGGTTGCCGATTACTTCGCAGACGCAGTCCGCCAGATTGTCGGCAGCGGTTACCGTGCCCCATGCGCGCGCGGCGGCGGCGGTTTTGGTCAGGGTGCCGGGCAGGGCCAGCAGGGATTCCAGGCGTACCGCCAGGGCTTCCGGCGTAAAGGCCTGTTCGGGAATAAGCCAGGCGCCGCCCGCCTCGGCCACGGCTTCGGCGTTGGCGATCTGCTCGCCGGCATGGCCGTGAGGAAAGGGCACGAGAATGGCCGGCCGGCCGATGGCCGTCAGCTCGGCGATCGTCGAACCGCCCGCGCGGCCGATGAAAAGACTGGATTGCGCGAGGCGTTCCGGCACGTCGCGGAAAAAAGTCGAAAGCTCGACCTCCACGCCTGCGGCGGCATAGGCCATGCGCGCGTTTTCCAGATCTTCCTTGCGGCATTGCTGGGCAATCACGATTCGCCGGCGCATATGGTCGGGCATGAGCGCGAGCGCCTGCGGCACCACCTGGCTGAATACCCGTGCGCCCAGGCTACCGCCCAGAACCAGTATCCGCATTGGACCATCGTCGGTAACGGGAACATAAGGTGTGGCGCGTAAGGTAGCGAAAGCCGGACGCACCGGATTGCCCGTCTGCACCAGCCGGACGCCCGAGCCGGGCTTGAGGCCGGTGACATGGGGGAAGGATGTGGCGATCAGCCGGGCCTTGCCCATCATGACGCGGTTGGCGCGGCCGAGAACGGCGTTCTGCTCATGCAGGATGATGGGAATGCCCATGGCCGCCGCCGCATACAGCGTGGGCGCGGACGGATAACCGCCAAATCCGACCACCGCGGCGGCTTTTAATTTGCGCAGGCGGCGGCGCGCCTGCAGAACGCCGACGCCCATCTCGGCGATGCTGCGCAGCCGGCCGATCAGGCCCTTGCCAAGGCTGCTGGCGCGAATGCGGTGAATCGGGACCGGCAGGTCGTCGCTGAATTTACCCCCGCGCTGGTCGGTGAGCAGGGCCACGCGCAGGCCGCGTCCCAACAGTTCGCGCGCCAGCGCTTCCGCCGGAAACACATGCCCGCCGGTGCCGCCGGCAGCTAAAACGATAAGGGGTGAAGCATCATTCATGAGAGAGCGTATTGTGCTTAACCTGTGCGCCCAAGTAAACGGTTTTTCGCGCTCACAATCAATTCATATAGCTTATATAACATGGCCAGCCAAAGAGCGCCGATGCCACTGGTCAGGAAACCTGCGCCTGTAGCGACAAGAAATACCCTGTCGCCGATGATATGGCGCATGACGGAGGGGGTGATCGTATATCCGTCCAATATGAAGGTCGAAATAATGTAACCCAGGAAAAAAATGCTGAATACGGTGCCGGTTAAAAATGCCGCGGCAATGCCGCGAGAGGATTTTTTCAGTTTGTTGCGGGCGATCCAGCTTCCGGTCCGCGCCGCCAGAACGGGCAGGCCAATGAAAATGACGAGATTGGCCGGATTATCCAGAAAGAAACTCCGCAAATCCGCGATTGTCAGCGTCGGGCTGAATCTCAGAATCCATATAACGCCGACCAGGAAGCCCAGGGGAGCGGCAAAAACAGTATAGACCCATCCCGTCACGGAGCTTTCCGGCGTATGGCTGCGGATACCCGCCCTGAACATTTATACCTCGCTGGACCCAAACCGCTTGCGCGTAAAGGCAAGCAGCATGCCCATTCCCAGCGCCAAAGCCCATAGCGAAGAGCCGCCGTAAGACAGAAAAGGCAATGTCATGCCCTTTGCCGGCATGAGACGCAAGGCCGAGGCCATGTTGATGATCGCCTGCAATCCGAACTCGATCAGCAGGCCGCTCACCGCGAGAACGATGAACAGATTTTTTTCCTGCTGCAGCCGCCAGAAGCCGCGCAGAACGATGAAGGCGAACAGCGCGACGATGATGAGGCACCAGATCAGGCCGAGTTCCTCGCCGGCCACGGCAAAGACAAAGTCGGCGTGGGCGTCGGGAATTGACATTTTGATCGTGCCTTCGCCGGGACCTGTGCCGAGCAGACCGCCCTGCATGAACGCATCCAGCGCGCGGTCGACCTGATAGGTGTCGCCGCTATGGCTTAGAAACCGGTCCATGCGCGAGGCGAAATGGGGAAAGCTGTAATAAGCCAGAATAAGGGCGCCGACGCCGACGCCGAAGGAAATGCCGACCAGGGCCAGCGGCAAGCCCGCGAGAAAATTCTGCCCGAACCATATGGCTGAATCCAGAACCGTCATGCCGATATCCGGCTGTGAAATGAGGCAGCAGGAGACAATAATGTATAGGGCGATATTTACGCTGAGCGCCGGAAATCCCTTTTGCTCGCATTGCCGAGTGAACAGCCAGGCCGCAGTAACCGCGAACAGGGGTTTAACGAACTCGGAAGGCTGAACGTTGATGCCCGGCAGCTGAATCCATCGCATCGCACCCTTGACTTCATGCCCGATAAAAGGCGTGGCGATCAGCATCGGGAGAAAAAGCAGCAATAACCCGACCGCCAGCATGCGCGCGGTGCGCGGCTGCAACAGGGATATGCCGAAAATCATTCCTGCCGCCGGAACCAGCATAATCAGATGCCGTTCCACAAAATAAAAATTATCCAGCCCATGCTTCATGGCGACAGCCGGAGTTGCGGCCTGAATGAGAAGTATGCCGAATCCCATCAGGGCCAGCAGCGCGAGCAGCGTCCACCGGTCGACCGTCCACCACCAGCGGCCGAGAATGGATTTATCGGAACGTGCAAATGAAATCATCGAACCGGCCTATGCCCGCTGTCCGGCACGCCGCCGGCGACGCACAAAAAGAGTAATGACAGCAATAAAATAAAGAGAGGGCACGACGGTCAGCCCGATGGCAATCAGCGTTGCCGACCGCACCAGCATATCGTAAGTCGCCGTCACTTGCTTGGGTTCCAGAAACACTTCGCCGTTTGCGGCAACCAGGCCGGCGGCAACGACAATCGGCGGCGCCAGTTTATGGATAAGCGCGTCGGCATCGGTTTTTCGCACATAAAGCGTAACTTCGTCGCCAAGCCGCAGCTTGTAACGATCCAATGTCGGGTCGTAAGCCGTCATGTCCATGACCATAAAAACGCTGCCCGGATATTGATGCGTGAGATAGGCCGCATAGCCATGCGAAAACTTTTTTTCCTTGATGGAAACCTTGACCGTGCCCAGCTCGTCACCGGCATGCGGAATGCGCGCGGTTACAACCGCCGTGCCTGTTAATGCCAATAGCCCCAGCAGCAGCAGTGCAAACATGAAAACGCCAAACAGCCATTTTATTATTATCTTAAAGACCCGCATGCCGCGTTACCTGAGCTTGAGCGTCGAAAGGCCAATGATGCCGAGGATGCAGGCGATGATCCAGAACCGTATGACCACGGTCGGTTCCGACCAGCCGAGCTTTTCAAAATGATGATGGATCGGCGCCATGCGAAATACGCGCTTACCTGTGAGCTTGAACGACGCAACCTGAATGATCACCGAGACCGTTTCCATCACGAACAGACCGCCTACGATCGCCAGCACCAGTTCGTGCTTGATGATGACGGCGATGGTGCCGAGCGCACTGCCGAGCGAGAGGGAACCCGTGTCGCCCATGAACACCTGTGCCGGCGGCGCGTTAAACCACAGGAATCCCAGACAGGCGCCGACCAGCGCCCCGCAGAACACCGACAGCTCCCCCGCGCCGATAACATGGTGCAGTTGCAGATAATCCGAAAACTTGGTGTTGCCGACCAGATAGGCAATCAGCCCGAAGCACAGCGCCACGATCATCACCGGCACTGTCGCCAGCCCGTCGAGTCCGTCCGTCAAGTTCACCGCGTTGCTGGCGCCCACGATCACGAACACCGCAAAAACCACAAAGAACCAGCCAAGCTGCAGCGAGAAATCCTTGAAGAACGGTATTGCCAGGGATGTCGATTGCACTCCCGGCACCTGGCGAATGATGATGATCACCGCGCATATCGCAATGACGATCTGCGCCGCCAGCCGTATTTTGCCGGATACGCCCAAATGCGAACGTCTGGTAAGTTTTTTATAATCGTCCAAAAATCCGATGATGCCGAAACTCAGGGTGACGAACAGCACCGTCCAGGTATAGGCGTCCGACAGATCGACCCATAGCAGCGTGCTTCCGATTACCGCGATAAGGATCATCAGGCCGCCCATGGTCGGCGTGCCTTTTTTCTTGAGATGCGTTTCAGGCCCGTCGCTGCGGATCGGCTGGCCTTCGCCCTGTTTCCGGCGCAGCCAGCGGATGATGGCCGGTCCGAAAGCCAGGCAGATGATGAACGACGTCATAAGCGCGCCGCCGGTACGGAACGTGATGTAATGGAACAGGTTAAACAAAATGAAGTCGCGCGAAAAAGGCGCGAATAAATGATATAGCACAATCTACTCCCTGGTGGCCGTTCGGGGTTCGAGATAGAGGCGCGCGCTCTCGGCCGTGAGAAGATCGGCGTCTTTGGCAAGGACGGCAAGATTCTTTTTCGAAGATTCGTCGCCAATATCGGCAAATACGGTTGCCGCCTTGCGCCGGTCGAAGGGTTTCGTGCTTTTCCTCCATGCGACGGCGCGATCGTAACCCGCTT
>JBFWTA010000038.1:0-13089 GCA_050248075.1 Bdellovibrionales bacterium
TCTTGTCATCGACGCCGGAAACACCAACATCGTCTTTGCGCTGTTCGATGGCGACAGAATGAAAGCATCGTGGCGACGCGCCACCCATGCGCGCCATACCGCTGATGAGCACGCCTCCTTTCTGGCCCCCTTGCTGGAGGATGCGGGCATCAAGCGCGGCGCCGTCAAGGCGGCGATCATGGCCAGCGTCGTGCCGGAAGCCAATTTCCCGCTGACTCGGCTATGCCGCGACTATTTCAATTGCGAGCCGCTGGTGGTCGGCGACCCGGCGCTCGATATCGGCATCAGGATTTTACTCGACCGGCCAGAAGAAATCGGCGCCGACCGCATCGTGAACGCCGTCGGCGGCGCGGCGGCTTTCAAGCCGCCCTTGCTGATCGTCGATTTCGGGACGGCCACGACCTTCGACGTGGTCGACGGCGACGGCAATTATTGCGGTGGCGCGATTGCGCCCGGCATTAATCTGTCGCTCGAAGCCCTGCACATGGCCGCCGCCAAACTGCCGCGCATCGGCATAGCTCCGACCCAGCGGGTAATCGGCAAGAACACCAACGAAGCCATACGTTCCGGCGTCTATTGGGGTTATGCCGGCCTCATCGAAGGGTTGATTGCCCGCATTAAAAAGGAATTCGGCCGGGATATGACGGTGGTGGCCACGGGCGGCCTTTCGCGCCTCTTTGCCGGCGCCGTCGAAGGCATCGGGCATTTCGATGCCGACCTGACCCTGCGCGGCCTTTACAGCATTTACGAGCGCAACCGCTCGCAGAAATCGTTCCGATGAGTCCGCGCAAAAAAGATATTCATCGTCCGCCGGACGATGCCGTTTGGTTCCTGTCGCTCGGCGGCGCCGGCGAGATCGGCATGAACCTCAATCTCTACGGCACGGCGGGCAAATGGCTGATGGTCGATTGCGGCATTACCTTCGGCGATGAAACCACGCCGGGCGTCGAGATCATCGTGCCGGATGCCGGCTTCATCGCCGAGCGCCGCGAGGATCTTGTCGGCATGGTCATCACGCACGGCCACGAGGACCATATCGGCGCCATCGAGCATCTGTGGCCGCAGCTGAAATGCCCCATATACGCCACGCGCTTCACCGCCGAGCTCATCCGCGCCAAGACGCGCGATCCGGATATGGCGAGCCGCGTGCGCATTATCGAATTGCCGCTTGGGGGCGATTTCGAGATCGGCCCGTTCAAGGGGGAGATGATCCGCGTTACCCATTCCATCCCCGAAGCGCATATGCTGGCGCTGACCACCAAACATGGTACGGTCCTGCATACCGGCGACTGGAAATTCGATCCGGAACCCGTCATCGGCCATCTCACCGACGAAGCCCGCCTGAAGGAGCTTGGCCGCAACAAGCTGATGGCCGTTATCGGCGATTCCACCAACGCCACGGTGCCGGGCCATTCCGGTTCCGAGCTCGATGCGCGCAGGGGGCTGGACGGCGTATTCGGCTCGATCCGCAAGCGCATCGTCGTCTGCTGCTTTTCCAGCAATGTCGCGCGGCTTAAATCCATCACCGCGGCGGCGCATGCGCATGGGCGTTACGTGACTCTGGCGGGGCGGTCCTTGTGGCGCAACGCCGAGATCGCCGAGGCCTGCGGCTATCTGCCGGAATTCAGCAATTATCTTTCCGAAAACGAGGCGATGCTGTCGCCGCGCGACAAGGTCGTCATCATCGCCACCGGCTGCCAGGGCGAGCCGCGCTCGGCCCTCTGGCGCATTGCCATGGAAGATCATCCGGAAATCGAGCTGGATGCCGGCGATACCGTTATCTTCTCTTCGCGCGACATTCCCGGCAACGAAAAACAAATTGCCCGATTGCAGAATCAACTCATCGCCCGCGGCCTCACGGTGATCACGCAAAATGACGCGCCGGTGCATGTCTCCGGCCATCCGGCGCAGGAGGAGCTGGCCGAGCTTTACCAATGGACGCGCCCCAATCTCGTCCTGCCCGTGCATGGCGAGCCCCGGCATCAGGCGGAACACGCGCGCATCGCCAAGGAATGCCAGGTGCCGCATGTGCTGATCCCAAGGGACGGCCAGATCATCCGGCTCGGCCCCGGGGTGCACGAGATCGTGGCCGAGGTTCCCTGCGGGCGGCTCGGCCTCGACGGCAAAAGGCTCCGCCCCCTCGACCGCGAAGCCACCAAGGACCGCCGCAAGATGGGCTTCAACGGCGCCATGGTCATCACGCTTGTCATGGACGGCCGCGGGCTGGTGGTGCAGGATCCGCAGATAGCCCTGCTGGGTCTCGCCGATGGGGCCGGGGACCCGACCATGGCCGAAGATATATCCGCCGCCATTCTGGACGGCATCGAGGCCATGCCGAAATCCACCCGCCTCGACGATGCCGCCGTGCGCCACCGCGCCGCCCAGTCCGCCCGCCGCTTCATGCAGGACATGCACGGCAAGAAGCCTGTCATGGAAGTGCATGTGGTGAGGGTTTAGGGTCTAGGGGTTAGGGTCTAGGGTTTAAAGCTATAATGGTTGTAGCCTATTCTTTCAGCACAGTGCTATTCCAGCCTCTAGCCTCTTACCCCTAAGCCCTAGACCCTAACCCCTAGCCCCTAGACCCTAGACCCTAACCCCTCATGTCCCTCTTCTCCGCCGTCGTCGTCTATATCCTTATCTGGTGGATGGTCCTGTTCTGCACGCTGCCTTTCGGCGTCCGGCACAGCGAAAAGCCGGAAGGCGGCAACATGCCGGGCGCGCCGGCCGATCCGGGGCTCAGGAAAAAATTGATTATCACGACGGTTGTGTCCACGCTTTTATGGGTGGCGGCTTATTTCGTCATTACCTCGAACCTCATTTCCTTCCGCGAAATCGCCGAAAGAATGGCCAGGTAATGTCCGGCTATTGCGACAAGGCGCCGGGTCATCCGGTGCATAACGATTATCACGAATTCGAATATGGCTTTCCGGTGGAAGACGAACGCGTGCTGTTCGAACGCCTCGCGCTCGAGATCATGCAGGCGGGCCTTTCCTGGGAAATCGTGCTGAAAAAACGCCAGGCGCTGAACAAGGCGTTTCATAAATTTAGCGTGAACAGGGTGGCAAAATATACGGCGCGCGACATCGCCCGTCTGCTCCGGGACGAAGGCATCATCCGCAACCGCCTCAAGATCAAGGCCATCGTCGACAACGCCCGGCGTATTATGGCGCTGCGCAAATCGCATAAGGGCTTCGCCCGATGGATCGCCGCGCATCACCCGTTAACCAAACCCCAATGGGTGAAGGTGTTCCGCACGCAATTCGTCTTTACTGGCGGCGAAATCACCGGCGAATTTCTCATGAGCATCGGCTATCTGCCAGGCGCGCATCGCGAGGACTGTGCGTCGCACAAAAAAATCCTTAATCATAACCCGCCCTGGGCGGCCGCGAAGAAAAAGGGCTTTGCATATAAGTGATCCGTGATAGCGTTTCGGCTGGTCATTTGGGGCATTGCTTATGGCTTCAACCGGCACGAGCGTCCTTCCTGTTTCTAACCCACGTGAAACACTGGGGATCTGTGACGGCGACTCTCCGGAGAAAATAAAAACAAAAATCCGCAAAATGCTTATGGCGCATCATCCGGACAGGAATGGCGGCTCAAGGCAGGCCGAACGAAGGTTTAAATATCTCATGCGCGCTGTGGAGTCGGTTTCGAAAGAGAAGGATGACCCGTATAATTTGAAAACATGGTTTGAACTTATGGAGGTAAACCAGAAATTGGTTTACGAGATGGTCATGGCTCCCTTCCAAATAACTGCAGCGTTTTTGACCATGGGTATGGGGATCGGGGCTGGTCCCAATCCTGTAGCAACAGGACGAATGCTTACGGTGAGGGAAGCAGCCCGGGCGGGCATGCGGTAATCCATAGGGAATCAGCCATAGACTCGGCCCCTATAATTCGCGAAAATGCTCTCATAGGGAGCATTAACGATGACAAAATCACTTTCCGATATTCGTTCGACCTTTCTCGATTATTTCGCGAAGCAGGGGCATCAGGTGGTGGAATCCTCGCCGCTCGTGCCGCGCAACGACCCGACGCTGATGTTCACCAATTCGGGCATGGTCCAGTTCAAGAACGTCTTCACCGGCGCCGAAACCCGCTCCTACAAGCGCGCCACCACCGCGCAGAAATCGGTCCGCGCGGGCGGCAAGCATAACGATCTTGAAAATGTCGGCTATACCGCGCGGCATCACACCTTTTTCGAAATGCTCGGCAATTTTTCCTTCGGCGATTATTTCAAGCCCGACGCCATCGCCTTTGCCTGGGAACTGGTCACCCGGCATTTCGGCCTGCCCAGGGATAAATTGCTGGTCACCGTCTATCACGAGGATGACGAGGCCGCGGCGCTGTGGAAAAAGGTCGCCGGTTTTTCCGACGATAAAATCATCCGCATCAAGACCGACGCCAATTTCTGGCGCATGGGCGAAACCGGGCCTTGCGGACCGTGCTCCGAAATTTTCATCGATCAGGGCGACAGGCTGCAGGGCGGCCCGCCGGGCAGCCCCGACGAGGACGGCGACCGTTTCCTCGAATTCTGGAATCTCGTTTTCATGCAGTTCGAGGAACAGCCGGGCGGCACGCGCATCAAGCTGCCCAAGCCCTCGGTCGATACCGGCATGGGGCTGGAACGCATGGCCGCCGTCATGCAGGGCGTTACGTCCAATTACGACATCGATCTGTTCCGGGCGATCATCGGCGCGACCGCCGAGCTCGTGAAGCTCGATCCAGAGGGGCCGCAGAAGCCGTCCTTCCGCGTTATCGCCGACCACCTCCGCGCCACCTCGTTCCTCATTGCCGACGGGGTTCTGCCCGGCAACGAGGGCCGGGGCTATGTCCTGCGCCGCATCATGCGCCGCGCCATGCGCCATGCCCATATCCTGGGCGCGAAGGAACCGATCATCTACAGGCTCGTGCCCGAACTCACGAAACAGATGGGCACCGCCTATCCCGAGCTTATCCGCGCCGAACCGCTCATCGTCGAAACGCTCAAGCTCGAGGAATCGCGGTTCAAGCAGATGCTCGACCGCGGTCTTAAGCTTCTGGATGAAGAAGCCGGAAAACTCGGCAAGGACAAGTCCTTGCCCGGCGACGTTGCCTTCAAGCTTTACGACACCTTCGGCTTCCCGCTGGATCTGACGCAGGATGTTCTGCGTGGCCGGGGCCAGAAGGTCGATGTGTCCGGTTTCGAAACGGCCATGGCGAAACAGAAAGCCCTCGCCCGCGAGGCCTGGGCGGGATCGGGCGAAACCGGCACCGCCAAATTATGGTTCGATCTGCGCGACGAGCTCGGCGGCACCGATTTCCTCGGCTACGCCACCGAAAAGGCCGAAGGCCAGGTCAGGGCGCTGGTCGAAAACGGCACCCGCGTCGCCGACGCCAAAACCGGCACCGATATCCGCGTCGTCGTCAACCAGACCCCGTTCTTCGCCGAATCCGGCGGCCAGATGGGCGATACCGGCACAATCGCCACGGCATCCGGCGCGGTCGTAAAAATCACCGACACGCAGAAGGAAGCCGATACCGTCTGGGTGCATCACGGCCGCGTCGACAAAGGCACGGTCAAAACCGGCGATATGGTGACGCTGGAGGTCGACGGCGAACGCCGGTCGGCGCTGCGCGCGCATCACTCGGCGACGCACTTGCTGCACGAAGCGCTGCGCCGCCGGCTGGGGCCGCATGTGACGCAAAAGGGCTCGCTGGTGGCGCCCGACAAGCTGCGCTTCGACTTCAACCAGCCGGCGCCGATCCCGCCCGACGCGCTCCGCGAGATCGAGGCCGAGGTCAACCGCCGCATCCGCATGAACGAGGAGGTCGTCACCCGGCTCATGTCGCCGCAGGAGGCGATGGAGAAGGGGGCCATGGCGCTGTTCGGCGAAAAATACGGCGAGGAAGTCCGCGTGCTCTTCATGGGCGGCCGCGAGGCGGGCGACAAGGGCAAGGAATTCTTTTCCGTCGAACTGTGCGGCGGCACGCATGTGAAACGCAGCGGCGATATCGCGGTGTTCAAGATCGTGTCCGAAAGCGCCGTGTCGGCGGGCGTGCGCCGCATCGAGGCGCTGACCGGCCAGGCCGCGCTCGACTGGTTCCGTCATCAGGAACAGATATTGCAGCAGACCGCCGAAACGCTTAAGGCGCCCCCCGCCGAACTGCCCGCGCGCGTCGCCCAGCTGGCCGAGGACCGCAAGCGCCTCGAAAAGGAAGTCGCCGATCTGCGCCGCCAGGCGGCGCTGGGCGGCGGGGCTTCCGGTGCTGCCGACGCGCCGAAAAACATCAACGGCGTGACGTTCATCAGCCGCGTGCTGACCGATATTCCGGCCAGGGATCTCAAGCCGATGGCCGATGCTTTTAAGGCGCAGGTTAAATCCGGCGTCGTCGCGCTCGTGGCCGGTTTCGAAGGCAAGGTCTCGATCGTCGTTGCGGTCACGGACGATCTGACGAAACGGCTCAGCGCCGTCGACCTCGTCAAGGCCGGCGCCGAAGCCGTCGGCGGCAAGGGCGGCGGCGGCCGCCCCGACATGGCCCAGGCCGGCGGCACCGACATCGCCGCCATGCCGGCCGCCATCACGGCCATCGAACGGGCGGTGGAGGGAAAGGCGAAGGCGGCTTAGCGGCGGCGTTGCGATTATCTGGCGGGGAGTTACGCAATATGTGTTGCCGGGTACGTCCAAATGGCGTCTCCTGCTGGATACAATTAGAACGCATTTTAAAGAAGATGTGTTGAGTCTCCAGAAGATTTTGTCGTCGATCGATTGAATTATAAAACTATTTACATCTGCAAAGTTATATTGCCTCCATACGATATTTCAAAGTTAATTTATGGTAAATTGAATGTCCGGCAATCCATTTCAGCAAGCGTTAGATTTCAATCGCAATCACAGGATTGGCGAAAGTGAGAGATTACTTCCCGGCTATCGAGACGGCGGAAGACATATCAAGTTTTCACCAGATGGAAAACCTAATGGCAGGCCCAATAGAGAGTTCATATTATTTAAGCACCCCAGAGATGATCCGCCCCTTAAACGCGCTATTGATCATGCGCGATCTGCAACGGCAAATATGGGCACTGTATGGGAAAAGACAATTTTCGTTGCGCAATATGTTGCGGATTTAATGAAGGAAAACGATCCGGATCAAAACGAAGTTATTATGGATCGTATTTCAGGAAAAGGGAGTCACATAGGAGCGGAGATATCGCTGGGCCAGCTTATTCAGGCTGGCACTGGCGTTTGTCGGCATAGATCGCTGCTGTTCAAAGTAATTGCAGATGAACTCGGTATTCCGACGGCATTGGTTCGCGGTAATTACATTGACCAGAGAGGCAGTAGCGAGCACGCATGGAATGAAATCGTGCTAGATAACGGTAACAGAGCCGTGGTCGACGTCATGCATAATTTCGTCGGTAATGTGCAGCATCCTAAAGTTAGAAATTACGCAGACGTCAGAGGTAATTTCCTCTATAGAAATTACAATATCAGTCCTGCTCAAACTCCCTTGCCAGAGGATATCAATTGGGTGCGGCACGCAAATTGGGTTGGAGCCAACAGCCCATCTGGCGGCAGATGTGCCTATGTATATTTGGATGCACTCAATCAACGTCAGGAAGCCGCCCTGCGTCAAGCGCTAGCAATACAGGGCATAAAATTTGACACTTATCAAACTTCCTTCGGCGCTAATGCGGGACAGCGGCGTGAAGTTATTCGAGTTCAAGCTAGTGAGATTCAGAAACTGACTGATAGAGGTTCCTCGCTGAGCCATCCTGTGCCGGCTGCTACGAGTGCACAGACAATATCAGAAGCAAGTTGGGTTGCTGTTGACAGCCCCTCCGGCGGTAAATGTGCCTATATTTACCTTGATGCCATGAGTCGAAGCGAACAGAATGAATTGCGTCGAGCCCTTAAGCTTCAGGGTATTTCCTGTGACGATTATCAAACCTCTTTTGGTAGTTTTGGAGGGCAACGGCGCAGTGTTCTCCGCATTATAGAACCCGAAATACAGAAGCTACGCTTAATGGGCGCGCGCATAGATAACGAAGTGCCGCCTTATAGACCTCTGCCGCCTGTCCCTGAATCGCCAAGAAACGAAAAACGATAGTCATTCCAAATAGTCCTCAACTATCCCAAAATCGAAATCTGGTGTGTCTGCCAACCTCTTTGTCCCATAGTTTACTCGCGTGTATTGCGCTTAATAGCTTTAAATGGCGTCCCAGGCCGGATTAAAACTTCCAGCTTTACCCCAAACAGGCAATTACCTGCCCCTTATATTGGAAAAATCTCATAATTAGTGTGAAATAAACGTTGACACGTGTGATGCAGACATATATTATCCCTCTCATGGCTCTTGAGCCCGGCAGTAACTGTTCGCCGGCGCAAGGATTAGGGGCATGAAGGTCGCGGACTTGTTGCCGGGCCCTATGCAAAGCAACACGTGGTTTTTTGGTGACGTCTGGTCACGGCGGCCTGTTCCCCGCCGGATGCACTTATGTATACGCATCCGGCGGGGAGGCAGGTTCTAGACAGGAAAATTCACAAATCCCCTTCCTCGCGGTTTTTAGCGAGAATTCCCCGCAAGCGTTCCTCCCCCCTCGAGGGGGAGGACAGGAGAGGGGGCAAGACGTTAGCGTTGAAATCATACGTTGCAGCAAACTCTCTACGAACGTCAGGCCTCCGCCCCTAACCCCTCCCTCAAGGGGAGGGGAACAGTGTGGTGCTTCCGGTGAGATGTCTTATAAAAACGACATGTGCTTAAGATAGAAATTTTCATACGCGATTGTCATCCCTCGTCCGGCTGGCCTGTTACGAACGCCCGCGCTCGATATTGATCGTCACCAGCGTGATGAACGACACAATGCCGATCAGCGCCGCGACCAGCTTCGGCGTAAAGCCGAACCAGGCGAAGGCAGCGAGGCAGCAGGCGGTGGTGATGAGTTCGATCATCACGTAACGCAGCCCGATGGATGTGCCGCAATGGCGGCATTTGCCCTTTTCGATCAGCCAGGACAAGACCGGCATCAGATCGCGCGGCCGAAGCGGCGTCCGGCAGAAGGGGCAATGCGAGGGCGGCGAGACGATGGAAAGATTGCGCGGCGCGCGATAGCTCAGCATCGTCACGAAACTGCCGAGGGCCAGGCCCACCAGCAATCCGGACAACAGCCGAAACCACATTTCGTCCTGCGGGAACATGATGATCCAGTATAAGGCCTCGTACGAAGGCACGCAAATGCCCGTCTAGCCCCGCACGGCGATGCCCAGCTTGAGCATCCAGCCGATACAGCGCCAGACGCGCGGCTGCTCCGCCGCCTCGAAACCGGCCAGGATATCGCCCGCCGAAACCGTGCCCGCGCCGCGCAGCACGTCGATGAAGTTCAGCAGGAGTTCCCGCGGCATCAGGAGCCCGGGCTCGAAGTAATTCATGTCGTGACGCATCAGCGCCTCCACCGCCTCGCGCGGCAGCGCGATCCGCAGCCGCGTCGCGGGCGAAAGAAAACCGCCCGGAAAACCGGCGAACATACGCCACGGGTTGGGAAAGGCCGGGTGCATCGCCGCCCAGCCCGGCGGAACCGGCGCGCGGCGCGGGGCGGCGCGGCGTTTTTGTGCGATCTCGCGCCACAGCTCTTCATAGGCCTTGATAATATGCCGCCAGTCGAATACGTCCTGCGCCCGGGCGCGGCCGCTTTCGCCCATCTGACGGCGCTTCGCCGCGTCGCCCGCCAGCGCCGCAAAAGCCTCGGCGCAGCGCGCGGTGTCGACAAAGGTCGACTGCGACGCGCCCACCAGCGCCACGCCGTAATTCTGTTCGTTGTAATACTGCTCGGCGATCGCCATCCCGGTATCGGGCGGCGGGGCGAGGGTCGGGATCAGGAAACCGTCGATGCCGTCGCGTACGCCGCCGCGGTACCCGTTCCAGTCGCTCACCACCGCGGGCAGGCCTGCGGCCATCGCCTCGATGGGGGTCAGGCCGAAGCTTTCCTGGATGTTATCGGCCAGCGACACGAAAATATCCGCCCCCGCCCACAGCCCGTCCGGAAAACGCGGGTCGTTATTGGCGATAAACTCGATGCGGCTATGCTTGGCGATATCGGCGGCCAGGTTGCGGAAATGCGATTCCATATCCTTCGGCTTGAAATAGCCGAGCATGACAACCCGCAGCTTCCGCCCCGTCGCCTGCGCCGCCTGTTCCGCCGCCTGCCATAGCGCCAGGGGATGCGCCTTGGTGGCGAAACTCAGCCGTCCCAGGAACAGGATAACGATTTCGTCATCCGAAGCGCCTAAAGCCTGCCGCTGCGCGGCGCGCTTTTCCGCCGCCGCCAGCCGCGCGAATTTTTCCGTGTCGATGCCCAGCGGTATGACCGGCGTGTCGATGGGGCAGAGGTAGCTGCCTTTAAAATGATGGTTAAGGTATTCGGTGTTGATCTCCCACAGGCTGCGCACCGCATCGCGCACGGCGGGGGAGGGGCAGATCAGCGTATCGCCGGTTTCGGCGGGGGCGATGCAGAGCTCGCTCACGGCCTGCGCGATACGCTCGCCGCTCATGGTATGCACGAGGCCGCAGGCGGCGTAACCGGGCCCCTGCAGCTGCCGCCGCCGCCACAAAAGCCCGCCGATCAAGGGGTCGGGCCGGAAGATCGTGCTTATGCTTTCCAGATTCTGTTTCGGCGTGCGCGGGTCGAGCCCTATGCAGCGTTTCGCGGGATCAAGGCCCTGCGCCGCCGCCAGCTGCTCGAAATGCTCGTAACTCGGAACATCGACCGGCAGGGAAATAAACTTATCCGCCGTGCCGAAACGGAACCATGCCGACAGGAAATTGTTCACGGCCACATCGAGGCCGTAAACTTCCCCCTCGTTCTGGCCGGACGAAGGTTTCGAGTATTGGACGCAGACGGTCATGAGAGACGTGCAGGAAAGACGATTCGATAAAAGGAATGTAGCAGCCGGGGTGCGGATTAAAAACGAATTGGGTATTACCCCGCACCGCCCGCTTTCTTTGGTCCCTGCAGTTTTGCGATGGTCGCCGTGGTGCTGTGGCCGTCCACCAGCTTGACCAGCAGGACCTGCCCGCCCCAGCCTTCGACGATATCCGCGCCGACAACCTGGTCCTTGCTGTAATCGGAACCTTTCACCAGCACGGAAGGGCGTATGGCCTTGATGAGGTTGAGGGGCGTGTCTTCGGTGAAGACGACGATCTGGTCGACATCCGCCAGCGAGGACAGCACCGCGGCGCGGGCGACCTCGTTCTGCACCGGGCGACTCTCGCCCTTGAGGCGTTTCACCGACGCATCGCTGTTAAGTCCCACGATCAGCTTGTCGCAGGCCGCGCGCGCCTGGCGGATCAGCGAGACATGGCCGGGATGCAGCAGATCGAACACGCCGTTGGTGAAGCCGATGCGGAAACCCTGCTTGCGCCAGCGTTCGGCGGTTTCGGCGGCGTGGTTGAGATCGACGATCTTCTGTTCGCTTTCCAGCGCCTGGTCGTGCGCCAGTTCGCGCGCCAGATCCTCGCGTGTGCAGACGGCGGTGCCGATCTTGGCGACGACGATTGCCCCCGCCACATTGGCCAGCGCCGCGCTTTCCGCCGCGGGCAGCCCGCCGGCAAGGGCAAGGGCCATGGTCGCCACGACGGTATCGCCGGCGCCCGACACGTCGAACACCTCGCGGGCGGAAGCCTGGAAATGCCCGGCCTTCTCGCCTTTCGGCACCAGACATATCCCGTCGCTGCCCAGTTTTGCCAGCACGGCTTCCAGCTGATGCGCCTCGATCAATTGCCGCGCGGCCTTTTCGGCGTCTTCCACCGTGCGGATGGGCAGGCCGGTGGCTTCCGTCAATTCGCGCCGGTTGGGGGTGAGCATCGAGGCGCCGCGGTAACGCGCGAAATCGCGCCCCTTGGGATCGATCAGGATTTTTTTGCCCCTGGCCTGCGCCATCTTGATGATTTCGCCCACAACGCGGTTGGTAAGCACGCCTTTGGCGTAATCCGACAAAATGACGATGCGGCAGGCATCGATCGCGCTTTTGACGCGCAGCAGGATCTGTTCCTCCATCTCCGCCGAAATCGGCGAGCTGATTTCGAGATCGGCGCGCAGCAATTGCTGGCCGTCGGCGACATAGCGGGTCTTCAGCGTCGTCGGCCGCGAATTGTCGGTAAGGAGATAAGAGGTCACCTGCGGCAGGGAGGTCAGCTGTTTCGCAAGGTCATAGCCCGCCGGGTCCTGACCGATCACGCCGACCAGATCGACCTGGCCGCCCAGCGAGACGATGTTGCGCACCACATTGCCCGCGCCGCCCAGCGTAACCGCCTCGCGCTGGGTGTGCAGAACCGGTATCGGCGCTTCCGGTGAGATACGTTCGACCTGCCCGTATACGTACCGGTCCAGCATCACATCGCCCACGCACAGAACCCGGTGACCGGCCAGCCTTTCGACAAGGGGGATGAGATGGGCGAACATGCGCGTTATCCTTTAAATATAAGGGTCGGCCGCTAGGTATTTCTGGACATAAGTCTTTACGCCATCCTCGAGGCTGGTGAAAGGGGCGGTATAGCCGGCGGCGCGCAGCTTGCCCATCTCGGCCTCGGTGAAATACTGGTATTTGGCACGCAATTCATCGGGCATGTCGCGGTATTTAATAAGCGGCGCCTTGCCGGCGGCGCGGTACACGGCGATCGCCAGATCGGCAAAGCTGCGCGCCTTGCCGGTGCCGAGATTGAAAAGGCCGCTTATTTTCGGATGATCGTATAGCCACAGCATCACATGCACGCAATCGCCGACCCAGATGAAGTCGCGCAGCTGGCCGCCGTCTTCGTATTGCGGGTTGTGCGATTTGAACAGCGGAAAGGCTTCTTCGCGCATCGCGAACGGATAGACCTGATGCACAACCGAACGCTGGCCGCCCTTGTGATATTCGTTGGGGCCGTAGACATTGAAGAATTTCAGGCCGACGCATTGCATCGGCGATTTCTGCCGCGCCAGCCAGCGGTCGAAGGCGTGCTTGCTCCAGCCAGAGGGATTAAGCGGCTTGAGTCTGGCCAGCGCGGCGATGCTTTCGTCGTCCTTGAACCCGGCCGACCCGTCGCCATAGGTGGCGGCGGAGGTGGCGG
>JBFWTA010000039.1:0-12917 GCA_050248075.1 Bdellovibrionales bacterium
AAAAGCCGACATGCACACTAAAACAACCTCGTTCTCCTTTGAAATCTTTCCGCCCAAGACCGATGCGGGGCTTGAGAAATTATGGACAGCGATGGAGCGGCTCGCGGAACTGCACCCGGAATTCGTGTCGGTCACCTGCGGCGCCGGTGGATCGGCCATCGACGGAACGACATCGGTAGTCCATCATATCCGCACGACATACGGCATCGAAGCCGTTCCCCATGTCGCTATCGCGCGCCAGAGCCGGCGCCGGCTTCGCGACGTCTTGCAGGAATATAAAAATAAAGGCGTAAAACGCATCGTGGCGGTACGCGGCGATGCTTCGCTTTCGACCGAAGAAGGCCCAGGCGACGATGTATATCCCAACACCGTCGATTTTGTCGCCGAACTGCGGTTAAAATTCGGTCTCGATCCGATTGTCGCTGCATATCCGGACGTCCATCCTCTGGCGCTTTCGCCGCAACAGGATATGGATCATCTGAAACGCAAGGTGGATGCCGGCGCCGTACTGGCGATCTCACAGTTCTTTTTCCTGCCGGAAACCTTTCTGCGGTTTCGTGACAAGATGCATGCGGCGGGTATTGATATTCCGCTGGCCGCCGGAATCATGCCGATTCAGAACCTGGCCCAGGTAGTTAAATTCGCGGACGGTTGCGGCGCGCTGGTGCCGGACGGATTTACCAATCGATTTCATCGCCATAACAACAACGAAGCCGCGCAATTCCAGGAAGGCGTTGCCCATGCGGTTGAACTATGCGATCACCTTCGGCGCAACGGAGTCGATCATTTTCATATTTACGCGCTGAATCGCTGTGAAATGACACTCGCCGTCCTTGATCAGCTTGCGGGAACAACAGGTCCTTCGCCGGGCATTGCCGCAGTCAAACACGAACAACGCCTTCCTATACAATAAAACAGGAGCCATCACATGACACTCGCAACCAATCTCGGCTTTCCCCGCGTCGGCCTGAAGCGCGAACTGAAGATGGCTTTAGAGGCCTGCTGGTCCGGCAAGCAGTCCCAGGATCAGTTGCAGCAGACCGCCCGCGAATTGCGCGCGCGGCATTGGAAGCTGCAAAAGGATGCGGGCATCAATCATATCCCGTCGAACGATTTCTCGTTTTACGACCATGTGCTGGATACGATTATGCTGACCGGCGCGGTGCCGGCGGCTTACGGCAGTAAGGCCGACCTGCATACCTATTTCGCAATGGCCCGCGGGCATCAGTCTGCCGCCTGCTGCGGTCACGACCACGGCAAAGGAGACAAGGCCGATGTGACGGCGCTGGAAATGACCAAGTGGTACGATACGAATTATCACTACATCGTGCCGGTGTTCGAAAAGGACCAGAATTTCAAGCTGTCCTCGACCAAGCCCATCGACGAATTCAATGAAGCGAAGGCGCTCGGGATCGCCACACGCCCTGTCCTGCTGGGGCCTGTGAGCTTTTTGCTGCTCGGCAAGCGCCGCGATCATGGATCGACGCTAGAGTTGTTGCCGCGCCTGCTTCCCGTCTACGAACAAATCCTGGAACAGCTGGCCGCCGCCGGCGCCGAATGGGTGCAGATCGACGAGCCCGCTCTGGTGCTCGACAAAAGCCACGACGCGCAGGAAGCGCTGCGCCAAAGCTGCGCCGCCTTTAATCGCGCCAAGGCGCGGCCCAAGATCTTGCTGGCGACTTATTTCGGCTCGCTTAAACCAAATGCGGCGGTGGCTTACAATCTGCCGGTGGAAGCCCTGCATATCGACTTGGTCCGCGCGCCGGAACAACTTGACGATGCGCTGGACGCTGCCAACGGCAAGACCATCCTGTCGCTCGGCCTCGTGGACGGACGCAATATCTGGCGCACCGACCTCGACAAGGCGATCTCGCTGGCGAAAAAGGCTGTCGATGCACTGGGCAAGGAACGCGTGTGGATCGGGCCGAGTTGTTCGCTGCTGCACAGCCCCATCGACCTGGCGGCGGAAACCAGGCTGGACGACGAGCTGAAAAGCTGGCTCGCTTTCGCTACGCAGAAGCTGGGGGAAATCGCGACGATCGCGCAAAGCCTGAACGGCGGCAATGCCGAAACGGAAAAGGCGCTGGCGGCCTCCCGCGCCGCCTGCGAAGCGCGCCGCAAATCGCCGCGCATCCACAACCCGGCGATCCAGAAGCGCGTGAAAAACATCACGCCCGATCAGGCCAAGCGCCGCAGCGCTTATCCGGAACGCCACAAGCAGCAGGAAGCCCGTCTGGACCTGCCCGGCCTGCCGACAACGACCATCGGCTCCTTCCCGCAGACCAAGGAAGTGCGCGCCGCCCGTGCCGACTGGCGCAACAAGCGTAAATCCGACGCGGAATACGAAAAATTCCTCGAGGAAGAAACCGCCAAAGCCATCAAGTGGCAGGAAGAAGCCGGAATCGACGTTCTCGTTCACGGTGAATTCGAGCGCAACGACATGGTGGAGTATTTCGGCGAACAGCTGGAAGGTTTCGCCTTTACGTCCAACGGCTGGGTGCAGTCCTACGGCTCGCGCTGCGTAAAGCCGCCGATCATCTTCGGCGACGTATCGCGCAAGGGTCCGATGACCGTACGCTGGTCGAAATTCGCCCAGTCCCTCACGGCCCAGCCGGTCAAGGGCATGCTGACGGGTCCGGTGACAATCCTGCAATGGTCTTTCGTGCGTGACGACCAGCCGCGTTCCGACACCTGCCGCCAGATCGCATTGGCTATCCGCGACGAGGTTGTGGATCTGGAATCCGCCGGCATCGCCGTCATCCAGATCGACGAACCGGCGATCCGCGAAGGCCTGCCGCTGCTGCTGCAGGACCGCGAAGCCTATCTCAACTGGGCCGTGGAATGCTTCCGTCTCAGCGCCTCCGGCGTACGCGACGATACGCAGATCCATACGCATATGTGCTATTCGGAATTCAACGACATCATCAACGCCATCGCGGCGATGGATGCCGACGTGATTTCGATCGAAACGGCGCGTTCGCAAATGGAACTTCTGGATGCCTTCGTGAACTTCAAGTATCCGAACGAAATCGGGCCGGGCGTCTATGACATCCACAGCCCCCGCGTCCCGACGACCGAGGAGATGAAGGATCTCATCAACCGCGCGGCCAAGCTGTTGCCGGTCAAGTTGCTATGGGTGAACCCGGATTGCGGCCTGAAAACCCGCGGCTGGCCGGAAACCAAGACGGCGCTCGAAAACATGGTAACGGCAGCCCGCGAACTGCGCGCGCAGTATAAGCTTCCGGAAGGCAAGGCGCGGCTGAAGACGGCGAAGGCGGCTTAAGAAAAGCGGACTTTTTCAGTGTGGCTGGTGTCTGGCAGCGGCCAATTGCGTCCTGATTGGCTGTTGCGCCCCTAAACAGGGAGGCATTATATGCACCGCCACACCTGTTCTGCCTGTCACACCGGCGCGTATTCCACGATAGTCGGTAGTAAGAATTCTGCCGCCGGTTCCGCCTGCTGTTTTGCGGCTTATTGCCGGCAGCGTTTCCCGCAATGCGGATTTGATCTGCGCCGCCGTCGCAAGTGCATAAGCTGAGCCTTCAGCATCATGTTTTGCCAAATGGGTCCCCAGTCCATGGACGAGATTGCTGGTCGCGGCGGCCAGGCCGAAATCGCTTTTCATTACGCTTATCGCTATATGCTTTAATTCGTCCACGCTGTTTCTCTTATCCCCGGCCCCGGCATCCGGCGCAAGGATACGCGACACATGAAGAAGCGCCCCTTCCGTCAAGTGAACATTCTTGGTAACGGCATTCGCGGCAATAACGGACTCGATCTTGCCATAGGCGCGGCCCCATAAAGCATCCCGGCTTAACCGGCCCTGCATCGTGCCATGTCCGGCCGTTTCAGCCGAAGCCAGCGTTTCTTCCCGGACGTAATAAATATTTTTAAATCTTGAGCTTAAGGACCGGACCAGGGCATCTGCAAAAGGAGGATGCCGGTTTTTCCGGTCAACAAGATCGCGCATCCTTTGATGGATATGGCGGCCCACAGCGGCGGCGTAGGCATCCATGGCGCGCGCCAGGATGGGACTTTCATTCCTGTATCCGCGCGCATCGATGCCAATAATGCGTGTAACGGAAGTGTTAGGGAGACAGATACTGTTGTCGGCATCGCGGCTGTCGGCAACCATCCCGTGCCGGCCCCTGAACGGCCGATTCAGAAAATAAGTAACGACCTGCCGCGTCTGGAGAACGAGGTGTTCGGTCGGCGGAATTTTTTGATTTGTGGACGGCAGGCCGAATGGGCCGACCTTTGGCGCATGTCCAAAAAAGACTGAGGCTTCGGCAATATTCTTGAACCGCCTTATGTCAAGCGGATCAAAGAGCGATACGGCAACCGGCTTGCCGCGATAAACCATGGTTTCGATGACTTCGCGAGCGTGAATTTTGGATGGGGGCGATAAAACGCCCGACATAATTTCCGGACCGTGACCAATCCCGGAAGTCCTGGCATCTGCTGAAAGAAATAGATGCCGCGAGCTGATGACACCCATGGGGCCGCCCTACCGAAGTTAAATTTCAAAAATGCGCGTCACCTTTTGCAGAATCATCTTGTAAAAAGACTATCAGGAAATTTAAAAACCAAAGAACAAAAATTATTTGCCGTGGCTGTTTTCGGCAAATTTATTGCGGCGCAAAAAATTACGTTGGGCAGGCGGATCGAATTATTGTGCGGCGATTTCAGGACTACCAAAACGATATGGATCGGCATTTGCGGGGCGTTCTGGCCGCTCATATCTTTGCATAACTTCTCTTGCTGACAAAATTGTCATGCCCTCCGGCTTCCCCAAAATTGTATTGGCCAGCTTCACAGCCTCTGCAGGCGTTGCATATCCAGGACCAATTTTTACCCACCGCACATCGCCGACTACGACTTCGGCTAATTGTGCACGAAGGCCATCATTTAAGGAAATGTGCCCGGAATGACCGTTATCCGAATATTTATGCAAAAGGTACCGGGCCACGTTTTTAGCGTCTTCTGTGGAGAGCAGCCAGTTTTCGGCACGAGCCTTTACCGACAGATATCCAGTTTCGCCGGGAATTCCCGCGTCTTCGACAGATATTTCGCGGGTGATGACACTTGGCCCAACCGCATCCCGGATATTTACCATTTAAAGTCCCATGTACACTTCAACAGCATCTTATGAAATGAATATTGCCAAAAACCCTAACATGCCCAACTCGAAAATAAAAACCCCGTAGAAAAAATTCTACGGGGTTTTCTTAACCATATTTCTACGTCGGATTACATGCCGAAGCGCGCAAGGATCGCCAGCAGCAGGATCGCCACGATGTTGGTGATCTTGATCATCGGGTTTACGGCCGGGCCCGCAGTGTCCTTATACGGGTCGCCGACGGTATCGCCGGTGACGGCGGCCTTATGGGCTTCGGAGCCCTTGCCGCCATGATGGCCTTCCTCGATGTATTTCTTGGCGTTGTCCCAAGCGCCGCCGCCGGATGTCATCGAGATGGCGACAAACAGGCCGGTCACAATGGTGCCGAGCAGCATGGCGCCGAGCGCCGAGAAGGCTTCTCCCTGCCCAGCCACATACCGTACAATGAAATACAGCACAAACGGCGCCGCCACGGGCAGCAACGAAGGCACAATCATTTCCTTGATCGCGGCGCGGGTCAAAAGATCCACGGCACGGCCGTACTCAGGCTTGCCGGAGCCGTCCATGATGCCCTTGATCTGCTTGAACTGGCGGCGCACTTCCTGCACCACCGCCCCTGCCGCGCGGCCCACGGCCGTCATCGCCATGGCGCCGAACAGGTAAGGCAGCATGCCGCCGATAAAGAGGCCGACCACCACATAGGGGCTTTGCAGGTCGAACTGCACATTGACCTTGGGGAAATAGTGCTTGAGGTCCTCGATATAGGCCGCGAACAGCACCAGCGCCGCAAGACCGGCCGAGGCGATGGCATAGCCCTTCGTCACGGCCTTGGTCGTGTTGCCGACCGCGTCCAGCGCGTCGGTGGTGACGCGGATGTCCTTCGGCATATTTGCCATTTCGGCGATGCCGCCTGCGTTATCCGTCACCGGACCATAGGCATCGAGCGCCACGATCATACCGGCCAGCGCCAGCATGGTGGTCGCCGCGATGGCAACGCCGAACAGCCCCGCAAACATATAAGCGCAGATAATACCGACGCTGATGACGATTACAGGCAGCGCCGTGGATTCCATCGAGATGGCGAGGCCCTGAATAACGTTGGTGCCGTGGCCGTTGGCCGCCGCCGCCGCAACGCTCTTTACCGGGCGATAAGCCGTCGATGTATAGTATTCGGTGATCCAGACCATAAGGGCCGTCACCGCAAGACCGATCATCGCGCAATAGGCGAGATGAACGCCGAGGATTTCAGAGCCGTCCACGCGCGGTACCGCATTGCCGAGGCCGACCATGTTGTTGATCGTCAGCACGATAAGACCGCCCGAGATGACGCCGCTGACGATAAGGCCCTTATAGAGAGCCCCCATGATGTTTCTGTCGCGCTTGCCGAGACGCACGAAATAGGTGCCGGCAATCGAGGCCACGATACACACCGCGCCGATCATAAGCGGCAGCATCATCATGACTTTTTGCGCCGGGCCTTCGAAGAAGGTGGCGGCGAGCAGCATGGTCGCAACGATGGTCACGGCATAGGTTTCGAACAGATCGGCGGCCATGCCGGCGCAATCGCCGACGTTATCGCCGACGTTGTCGGCGATAACGGCCGGATTGCGCGGGTCGTCTTCCGGAATCCCGGCTTCGACCTTGCCGACCAGGTCGGCGCCGACATCGGCGCCCTTGGTGAAAATACCGCCGCCGAGACGCGCAAAAATGGAGATAAGCGAGGCGCCGAAGCTGAGTGCCACCAACGCTTCGATGATCGAACGCGTATCCGTGCCTTTCCAGTGCAGGAGAGCGTCATAATAGCCGGCGACGCCCAGAAGTCCCAGGCCGACGACCAGCATGCCGGTGATGGCACCTGCCTTGAAGGCAACACCCAGAGCTTCGCGCAGGCTTTTTTGCGCCGCGGCAGCCGTGCGCACATTGGCACGCACCGAGACATGCATACCGATATAGCCCGTTACGCCCGAAAGCACGGCGCCGACCAGAAAGCCGAGAGCTACATGGAAACCGAGAAACGCACCGAGCGCCACGCAGATGACCGCGCCGACAATGGCAATGGTCGCGTACTGGCGATTAAGATAAGCCTTCGCGCCTTCCTGGATGGCCGATGCGATTTCCTGCATCTTGTTGGTGCCAGCCGGAGATTTGAGAACCTGTGCCCCCGTGATCAGCCCATACAACAGCGCCAGAAGGCCGCAGCCGAAGATCAGCATGAATTCGTAGTTCACGTTTTGCATGAAGGCTTTCATGTAAAGTCCTCTCAGAGTCTGAAAATCGCCGGTGATTACCGGCAAAGCGGGGGGGAGAATGCCGAAAATGAGACGCTTAGGCAAGTGCCGCCGCGTTAGAAAACCGCATTTTCATTTTTTTGGAACACGGGCGAAAAGATATTCGAATCATCCCGAATCGGTGGCGAATCGAGGTCGAATCGGCCCGATTCAACCTGAATCGGCCTAAAGGTGCCGCTGTGCCACGCCTTCAATCAGCACGTCCTTGATATTTTTGCCTCCAAGAGCGTCGCTCAGAGCCCTAATGCACTTGGTTTTCACCTTGGGAACGTCCACGAGGGGGCCCTCGCGGCTTTCTCCGCTGCCCAGACTGCCATAAAGCGCTCGCATCAAGGCATCCATAACTTTGGGCATATTGCTGTGAATGGTGTCCGCGGCATCGAAATCGGGGACTTCGATGGTTATCTGCATGGTCACAATCTGCTCGGCGCCTTTGGGAGTGATAACCGGCAGGATCAGCGGCGCCAGCCGAACATAGACCGGATCGCCTGCGAAACGACCGCCCATGACGTCTTTGGGCGGGCCTTTTTTGTCTTCGCCGTGCCCGCCGCCTTCTTTTTCCTTTCCATGGCCTCCCTCTTCTTTTTTGGTTTCCTTATGGTCCTTCTCAGCCTTAGGCGCGCCATGGTCGGCTGCCCAGGCACAAGGCGCGCCCATGGCAAATGCGGCCAGCATCAGCACAAGAAGATATATTTTCACGGAAATTCCCAAGCGTAGAACAGGAATGTAAATTTTACGCCTGAAAGCTTTGAGGAGTTGTTAACGCCGAAATCGCTCAGGAACGCAGATTTTTGGCCAGTTTGTCGAGAATGCCATTCACCAAGCCGGGCTCTTTGGCGTCGAAAAAGGCGTGGGCGACATCGACATAGTCGTTGATGATCACCGCCGCCGGAATTTTTTGATGATGATGAAGTTCATAGGCGCCTGCACGCAAAGTTGCGCAGAGCAGGGTCTCCATGCGGGCGGGCGAAAGCCGCGCATCGAAAGCGCCGGCCAGCATTTCGTCCAGGTCACTGGCGTGCTGCACGACACCGGTGACGATTTCGGCGAACAGTTCACTGTCCATTCCCGCCAGCGTTTCACCGCCCGGCAGATCGGGATTGAGCGGCTGCGGATGATCGCGAAAATCGCGGATGATCTCTTGCGGCGAATGCTGGGTCAGCGCAATGCGGTATAACCCCTGCACGGCAGCCAACCTGGCCAGGCGGCGGGCGGAATTGTCGCTGGAAGCGGAAGATTTCGTCACTAGCGCGCCACCCAGCGCTTTTTCGGCGATAGCCGGAAACGCTGTTTGAGTTCGATCATGCGCAGGCAGGCTTCCGCCGCCGCGCCGCCTCGGTTCATGCGCGCGGCGTCCGCCCGCTCAAGCGCCTGTTCGTGCGTATTACAAGTCAGAATGCCGTTACCGGCCGCCAATGAATAGCGCAGTATGACTTCCTGCAACCCGCGCGCGCTTTCATAGCCGACAATCTTGTCATGCGCAGTGCCGCCCTGCAGTACGGCGCCGAGCGCAATATACCCGTCGAAGCGCCGCCGCGCGGCGTCGAAATCCAGAGATTTGATCGCGTAAACGATGGCGGCCGGTATTTCCAGCGAGCCGGGCACGGTAATGACTTCATGCGTCGCCCCGGCGCGTTCCAGCTCGGCCTTCGCGCCCTGCAGCAGCCTATCGGCGATATCGTCATAAAACCGCGCCTCGACAATCAGCACATGAGGCTTTGTCTCGAACTGGTAAGCGGGTGGCGTGCGTTTCTGTTCCATGTAGCCTCAGGTATGAATGGGCCGCTGCTCGACAACGCGCAACCCATAGCCCTCAAGACCTACGATAGTCCGGTGCGAGTTGGAAAGAAGGATCATATCCCGCACACCGAGATCGAGCAGGATTTGCGCGCCGACGCCGTAATCGCGCAGTTCCTTGGCGGGCTCCTGCCCCTTGATGCGGGTTTCGAGGCGCTGGGACAGGCTGGCGGCCTGGGCTTCGCGCAGCAGCACGATTACCCCGCGCCCGGCCTCGGCGATAAGACGCATCGATGTCTGCAATTCGCCGCCATGCCCCTGCGAGCGGTCGCCAAGCACGTCCTCGAGCACATTAAGGGCATGCATGCGCACCAGCGGCGGCGTATCGCCTGGGGCAAGATCGCCTTTCACCAGCGCCACATGCTCGGCATAGGCCGCCGTGTTCACATATATATGCATGGCGAATTCGCCGCCATACATGCTGTTAAAAGTCGTGGTAAGGCGACGCTCGACGATGGTGGTTTCGCGGCGGCGGTGAGCGATGAGATCGGCGATGGTGCCGACCTTCAGATTATGGAACTGCGCGAATTTAACGAGATCCGGCATGCGCGCCATGCTGCCGTCCTCGTTCATGATTTCGCAGATCACCCCGGCGGGAATAAGTCCGGCCATACGGGCGATATCGACGGCGGCCTCGGTGTGCCCTGCCCGCACCAGCACCCCGCCGTCGCGCGCCAGCAACGGAAACACATGGCCCGGCGTCACAATATCCCGGGGCTGGGTCTGCGGCGCAATGGCAACCTGGATGGTATGCGCCCGATCGGCGGCGGAAATGCCGGTGGTGACGCCCTCGCGCGCTTCGATGGACACGGTGAAGGCGGTACGCAGCGGATTCGAATTCTGCGCCGCCATCGGCGGCAGGCCGAGTTGCTCGATACGGCTGCGTTCGAGCGCAAGGCAGATAAGCCCGCGCCCGTGTTTCGCCATAAAGTTGATGGCCTCGGGCGTGGCGAATTGCGCGGGAATGACAAGATCGCCTTCATTCTCGCGGTCTTCGTCGTCGGCAAGAATAAACATGCGGCCGCGGCGCGCCTCTTCGATAATTTCCTCGGCGGAGGAAATGGCGCGCTGAACTTCATCGACAAGGCGCAAATTCACAGGGCCGCCCTTTCGCTCATGAGCCGCGCCGCATAGCGCGCAATCAAATCGACCTCAAAATTTGCCTCCGAACCGGCTTCGAGCGTATCGAGCGTGGTATATTCGAGCGTATGAGGAATGACATTCACTCCGAATTGCGCTTTTTTCGTTTCATTTACCGTCATCGACACGCCGTCCAGCGTGATGGACCCCTTGGACGCGATAAATTTCGCGAATTCCGCAGGTACCTCGAAAACATAACGCACGCTGTTGCCTTCCCGCCGCTTCTCAACGACCCGCGCGACCCCGTCGACATGGCCGGAAACCAGATGGCCGCCGAATTCATCGCCCATGCGCATGGCGGATTCGAGATTGAGCCGCGTGCCCACTTTCCAGTGCAGCGCTGTCGTGCGGCTTAACGTTTCGGCCGATACCTGCACCTTAAAACTGTTATGGCTCTTTTCGGTAACGGTCAGACATATGCCGCTGCAGGATACGGAGGCCCCATGCGGCATCCGGTCGAGCGGCAGCTTTTGCGCGGCAATGGTTACTGTCCAGTCGCCATTCTTGCCGATGGCGGTTATGTCGCCGATGTCCTGAATAATTCCGGTAAACATCAATAACCGCCATGCCCGCAAAAGCGGGCATCCATCTCCCGATTTACTTGCAAGCGCATGGCTTTCGAATGCTTTCTGCCGCCGCCAACGGGTGATAGCCCCCTGCTTTCGCAGGGGTGCCTTTTACGTTTACGACAACTCAATATGTCAGCCTGTACAACGCGCCCGTCACCGATTTGCAGCCGCCGAAGCCGTTGCGGGTGGATTCGTTGTCGTAAAATTCGCATTGCATCGACGTGCCCATATTGCCGGTCAGCGTCGCGGTGCTGGGCGTGCCGTTATCGGCCTTGACCGGGTTGGTGCTGTATTCGCCGTATACGGCCTTGAAGATGTCGCCGAATTTATATTCCGCCGGGGCCGGGCCATAGCTGCCCTTGATCACTTCGCCGCCGGGGCCGATGGCTTCGATAGTTCCGTTGCCGGCGCTGAAGGTCGTGAAGTGCGCAGGAATTTCACCGCCCAAAGCCTCGGCCTGCGGATTGGCCGGCGTGAGCCGCGCCATGTTTTCGCAACCGGCCAGGGCCAGCGAGCCGAACATCACCAGGCCGAGGATGAGGCTCTTCGATTGCGTGACCTTCATGGGACTGCTCCTTTTCAAGCTGTTTCGCGTTTGAGGGTGTCGACAAATTCGTTGAAATCGCCGGGGGAACGGAAATCGCGATATACCGAGGCGTAACGCACATAGGCGACATGATCAAGCGTCCGCAGCGTTTCCATCACCAATTCCCCGATTTTGGGCGTGGTGACCTCGAGCTCTCCCAGGGATTCCAGTTGGCGGACGATGCTGTTCACGACCTGTTCGATACGGTCGTCGTCGACCGGGCGCTTGCGCAAAGCTATCTTCATCGAGCGCATGAGCTTGTCGCGGTCGAACGGCTCTTTCTCGCCGTCACTTTTGACCACTGTCAGATCGCGCAGCTGGACGCGCTCGAATGTCGTAAAACGCGCACCGCAATTGACGCAGAAACGGCGCCGACGGATCGCCGCGTTATCCTCGGTGGGGCGGCTGTCTTTGACCTGCGTATCGTCGTGTCCGCAAAAGGGGCAACGCATATATAATGTCCCGCAATGAGTTCTTATCTACATGTAGCAATATAAAGCATTCAAAATCAATAGCTTGTGGCGCTGTCGCCATGATTATTTACCTGACTAAGTGTCTGTTTTTACGCCTGCTTGACGCTGGACGGGAATCCGGCGATTAAAAGGGTACCATTCGCCCGCGCAACTGGCGTCGATGTGGATTACCACAGGGAAGCGCGGGACTAGCCGAGCCGCTCGCCTGGGCATCCCCCATCATCGATTCAAGCAGGAGTTCCCATGACCAATTTCACCTATTCAGACGACGCCCTCAGAACGCTGCAGAAATCCGACCCCGAGGTCTTCAAGGCGCTGACCGATGAGGAAGTGCGCCAGAGCGAGGGGATCGAGCTTATTCCCTCGGAAAATTACTGCTTCCCGGAAGTCTATGCCCTGCTCGGCTCGGTATTCAACAACAAGTATTCGGAAGGCCTGCCCGGCAAGCGTTATTACGGCGGTCAGGAAAACACCGACATCATCGAAAATCTGGGCCGCGATCGCGCGAAGAAGCTGTTCCGCGCGGAATGGGCCAATGTGCAGCCGCTCGGCGGCTCGGCGATGAACCAGGCGGTTTATTTCGGCCTGCTGAACCCCGGCGACAACATTCTGGCAATGGACCTGTCGCATGGCGGCCACCTCACCCATGGCGCGCCGGTTTCGCATATGAGCCGCGTGTTCAATTTCATGCGTTACAAGACGGAACTGCCGTCCGGAAAGATCGACCTCGACAAAGTGCGCGAGATGGCGAAGCAGCATAAGCCGAAAATGATCATCTGTGGCTTCTCGTCCTATCCACGCGAGCTGGATTATGCGGGCTTCAAGAAAATCGCCGATGAAGTCGGCGCGCTGACATTCGCGGATGTCAGCCATATCGGCGGCCTGATCGCCGGCGGCGCGCTGGCGAACCCGATGGATTTCGGCTTCGACGTGCTGTCGACCACG
>JBFWTA010000040.1:0-12704 GCA_050248075.1 Bdellovibrionales bacterium
CGGAAAATCTTTGCTGCCGGTTGAGGGGCTGCGTCAGGGCTTCGAAGGATAAACCGGATTGCGCCAGCCGGCACAGCCATTCCGGCACTTTTTCTCCGCGGCTCCAGCGCGCCAGCGGCGCGTCATTGGCGGGAGGCGGAAGGCCGATGGGGTCGTCAAAATCCGCGTCGAAAATGGACAAGGCATCGGACGCATTTCTTTGATTTCTGATTTTGATAAACACCGTGGGGATACTCCGGGGGCAGGGGCACGCAGGGAAACTTGAGGAAGTGATTCTCTTTGACTTGGCGGGGGTTATTCGAGTTATTCAATCACTTATCCACAGTCTCTATCACATCGAATGAGTTGGCGTTAAGGTTAATTTACTAAAATGAATCAAAATTAAGTTTTCGAGTCTCGTTTTGAATCCCGCGTGTTTGCTCGGCCACACATTGTTTCGCGTGAGAATTGAATGGCGCGTGAACGGCAACAAGATGTAGTAGGCAAAAAAATAAAAAACCGACAACAGTAAGAAACATTAATGACGGGGACGGATTGTCACATGCCGAATATCGCCTGCCTGCATGCCGCCGAAAGCAATATCGGACTTTTCGATTCCACGCGGCGCGATTTGAATCGGAAAAATGTCTTTCTGACACGTTATGCGTGCGCCGATCTGCCGGCCGCCGCCGAGCGGGCAGGGGAGCTGACACCCGAGATTTTAAAGGAAGCCGGCGATGGAGCGGCGGCCCCGAAATACAAACGGAGTAATTAAAGCCGCGTTATCCAAGAATTTCCGTACCGCACAAATGCCCGTTTTCACTGCATCGCGGTAATCAGCCTTTATCAGTCCCTTGCCGCCTGTCGCGCCGCAATAAAAACCGCGTTTCTGCTGCGCCGCCGTGCTGCGGCTGCAAAGGTACATTGCACTCGTTGCGGTGCATATAAGCCAATCGTAAGGCCTCTTAAATGATGGAAGCATAGAATCGAACTGCAATGGAGATCATTGCTCTACAACGGGAGGAATAAGATGGGCAAGACAAGTATCTTCACAGTTATTACAGCCGTGGTCGTGCAGTTTATCGTGGGTTACTTATGGTATGGCCCGCATCTGTTCGGCGACGTGATTACGGCCGGTGGCGGTCATGCGGTGAATTTCCTCAAGCTGGACGTTCTCTCGCTGATCCTCATCGTTCTCAGCGGTTATGGTCTTACGCATATCCTTGGCACCCTCGACAAGCTTACGGCGACCAAGGACACAAGCGGCGGCATCAAGCTCGGCCTTACGGTCGGCGCGTTCGCGATCGGCTTTCCGGTCGTGATGCTGATGAACCTTATGGGGTTCACGCATGTGATGTTGCTGGTCACGTTTGTGTATATCGTGCTGATCACCATCCTCACGAACCTTGTGGTGATCAAGCTTAAACATGCCTAGGTAAAAGGCAGTTAGA
The DNA here is from genome assembly GCA_050248075.1 of Bdellovibrionales bacterium. Taxonomy (GTDB): domain Bacteria; phylum Pseudomonadota; class Alphaproteobacteria; order UBA9219; family UBA9219; genus JBFWTA01. The sequence continues at coordinate 1,431 of JBFWTA010000040.1, forward strand.
AACGGAACGGGGGCCGCAAGGCCCCCGTTCTTTTGTGTTGCCTTTTGAAAAATTGCCGCTTTGCAAACGCGATCGGGGTGCGATATATTCCTATAGTATTTTTAGCATTTTAACGAATAGGGATTTATATGAGTTCGTTTGCAGACAGATTAGATGATGCGAATAATCCGGAATTAGCCACCATACAATTTGAAATCGTCTTTCGCGACCGCAGGTTTGTATACGAACCGAAAGTCGGTTTTATTCACAGGGGTGAGCAGCGCGTGGAGCTGTCGCCAAGCCTTAATGCTCTGCTTTATTATTGGGTCAGAAACGCGGAGGCGCCGAAAAATGCCCGTGAGACCGCATCTGCGATGTGGAGGCAATCCCCTACAGGAAGGGAAAGTTTGCGAGCAGCCAGATTTGGCATCAAGCAAAAATTGAAGCTGATAGGAGGAGAAGAATTCATCATTTCTTCATCTCACCGTATCGTCGGGTTGTCTGCAGAAGCAGTGGTAACCCCCATATTCCCTAAACCGGCGAATGAATTCCTTCGCGTGGCGCGGCAAGTGGCCGACCGGATAGTGTCAGGCGAACTTTCAGCTGAATTTCCAGCGAAACTCGCAAAGCTTCTGGAGGAGGATGGCGTCGTCCTGACTCGCTCGTCTACCCATCCTGAGCCTTAAGAAACGGCCTTACTCTTTTTTCGCTTTTGCAGCTTTGGCCTTCTTCGGCTTCGCTTCCCGGGCTTCCGCTTTTTCCTCGGCTTCGTCCTCGTTGGCCGGCCTGGTTTCCTTCTTTGCCTTCTTCTTCGGCGCAGCTTCCGTGGCGTCTTCGCTGTCCTTGACCTCGGCTTCCGGCGGAGCGCCGAAAGCGGCGGTAACATCGGCCTTTTCCTTATTGGCCCTGGCGGCGGCGGCATGCTTGTCGGCCTGCACGGAGGCTTCTTCCGGCGAGCGGGCGACGTTGATCGTGACCTTGACCGTCACTTCGGCATGCAGCTTGACCTTTACGTCATAGAGGCCGAGCGCCTTGATCGGCGTGTCGATCTGCACCTGGGCGCGGTTGATTTCATGCCCGGCTTCCTTCGCCGCGTCCGCGACGTCGCGGCCGGAGACGGAACCGTAAAGCTGGCCGGTTTCGCTGGCCTGGCGGATGACGATCAGCTTGAGGCCGTCGATCTTCTTGCCGAAAGCTTCCGCCTGGCCGCGCGCGGCGGCGTTGCGGGCTTCGTGGTCGGCGCGCTGCTTTTCGAACAGCTCGACATTCGCCTTGGTGGCGCGCAGGGCCTTGTTCTGCGGCAGCAGGAAATTGCGGGCGAAGCCCGGGCGCACCTTGACGACATCGCCCATTTGTCCGAGACGCTCGATACGTTCGAGCAAAATAACGTCGATCATTATTATCCTCCTTGTTTCTGCCCGGCGAAACGCCGCCGGAAGTCGATCCACTGGTCCGTAAAGCCCAAGAATAACGTCAAAAGCGTCGGCGGCGTCGCCGTCCATCCGTAGGGGACGGCCAGCAGCACATAATAAAGCACCAGCGCCCATTTGCCCCAGCGTTTCGTCGCCGCCCATCTGTGGACTATGGCGACGCCGACAATAAAAAAGCCGAGCGTCAGCATGATCCAGATATTGAGCCCAAGATAATCATAGGGCTCGGGCGCAAAAAGATCGGCAAGGCCGGCTGCGGCCGTGATCGCCAGCAGCCAGGCCGGCAGGCGGATTTCACCGAGATCGAAGCCGGGCCGCAAATTCCATTTCTGTTGCTTAAGGGTCGCCTGCGCCACCACGATGCTGAGAGCGATAATCATGGCCCATGCGCTGCCCAGCACCGACGGCAGCAAGCGGGGAAATTCCTCGACCATCTTGTCGAAAACCGGCACCAGATCGGGGCGGTCGGTTTGAAACTGCTCGCGGAAAGCCGTGGTCGAGGCGGCGAACATCGCCTTGCTGCGGCCCAGAAGCCCACCTTCCTTGTCGATGGCCGCCGCAAAGGCCGCGAGAAAAGCGAGGCAGGGATAGATGACAACGGCGACGAGAATGTTGCTTCCGGAATACCATTCCGTCCTGCCTTCGGCGTTCTTTTCCTGCCGCAGCGCCAGGCTTGCCAGCACCGCCGCCGGCAGGCCGAACGCGACGAGGTAAAAGAGGGCGATATTGCTCGGCAGCGTGAAGGCAAGGCTGGCGACGCCGGTGACCGATGCCGTTAGCGCGCTGCTCAACCCCGCGCCGAGCCCCGCGATGAAAAGCGGAACCGCCGCAAAGGTAGACAGCATGAAAAATATCGACCCCGCCTGGCTGAAGCCGAAGCCGAACAGCAGCGCACTGACGAGACCCGCCAGAATGCCGCCGGCATAGCCTTGCATGCCACGGGAAGGGAGTGTCGATGCCATCTTCGGACCTGAGGCTTAGCCGCCGCCGGCGCGCTTGTCGACGTAAGGCAGCAGGGCCAGGAAACGCGCGCGCTTGATCGCCTGGGCGAGCTCGCGTTGCTTCTTGGCGGACACGGCCGTGATGCGGCTCGGCACGATCTTGCCGCGCTCGGACACGAAACGGCGCAGCATGGCGACGTCCTTGTAATCGATCTTCTGCGCATTCTTGCCGCTGAAGGGGCAGCTCTTGCGGCGACCGCGGAAACCGCCGCCGAAACCGCCGCCACCGAAACCGCCACCGCCGCCGGGACGGTCGCCACCACCACTGCGGCGCGGGCCGCGATCGGACTGAAATTCGCTCATGCTTCTTCTCCTGCAACGGAAGTTTCAACAACGGGGGCGTCGCTGTCGCGCGGACGGCGCGGGCGGTCGCCGAAGGGCCGGTCGGCGCGCTCGTCCTTGCGCAGCATCGCCGAGGGGCCGGCTTCGTGTTCCTCGACGCGAACCGTCAGATACCGCAGCACGTCTTCGTTGAGGCTCATGTTGCGCTCGAGCTCGGCGATCGCCGCCGGCGGCGCGTCGATGTTGAAGAGCACGTAATGGCCCTTCTTGTTTTTCTTGATGCGGTAAGTGAGGTTGCGCAGGCCCCATTGCTCGGTCTTGGTGACCGTGCCGCCCAGCTTGCCGACAATATCGGCAAAACCGGTGGAAAGGGTTTCGACCTGTGCGGCCGGAACATCCTGGCGCGCAATAAAGATAGACTCGTAGAGCGGCATGCTTTCGCACTCCCTATGGGTTCAAGCGACCGGAAGCTGGAACGGGACAATCCCGAAACGTCAGCCGCCCCGGTCAAGCCGGTGCCCGTGGCACCAGCAAGGAGCTATTTAAGAGGCGCAATATAGCTGGAAATGCTCGATTAGCAAGGGGTTATGCGGGTTTTATTAACCGGTTGGCCCGGGCACGGGGGCAAAAACCCGCATTTTTACGACCGGCTGGCCCAGTTTTATGAAAACTGCGCTCAAAATGACCAATTTGCCTGTGCGGGCAGCCGTGTGCAGGCCTCGGATATCGGCACGAAAATCGTTAAAGAACCTCGCTATCTCGGCATAACGAGCATCTTTGCGCCTCTGTTCCATGCTGAGTTCGTCGGCAAAATCAAAGTCATGCCTGAAGCCCGCGGGCCTTGCCTTGATTCCTAGCTCCACGCCCAGATTTGTTTGTACGGAATAATTTGTCGTGCGCGACGAAGAATTGAAGGCGTGCCGGATAGTCATAATAACGCGACCATCTTCGATAAATTGAAGCTGCTCGCTTCCCTCCCTCAAGCCCTGCCATTTTCGCGTTAAATTCGTCGAGACCAAGGTCCTGCAGGTATCATCTCCCCGATAGACCATTATGCCGTTACGATAGATAGTAGACGTGGCGTCGCCGTGTATTGTTAAAAAACCGCCACCTCCTCCATGCTTCGATACGATTATCTCCTCCAACCCCACATTCGGGAGCAGCGGGATTAATCCGTGGCGATCGAATATGTCTTGGATGGCAGCGGTCCTCCATTCCTGTATTAGGGGGGCCGCCGCAGGCTTCGTCAGGTGAATAGCGCAAATCGCAAGTTGTTCTGCCACCTTCTGTCGAATAGACATAAATAAATCCCAGAATGACGGTTAAATACCCGCCCACCATATATTCGGCTTGTCTGGCAGACAATTGCTTATGGCGAGGCGGTTATTTTTACGATGGTCGTTTTTACACGAAATTACCAATTGCCAGACTTTCCTTTTTTGAGGAAGTAGTTTGTGGTGTTCATGTTTTTTTAACCAGAGCATGCCGTCAAAACTAGAAAAATCCCAATGAAAGTAAATAGTTATTGGACTGCCCCCGGGGGGTGCGTGATACAAAAACGCACGCGAAAAGTTCGGCATTGAGCCTGCGCAATTGATTAACGCCATACCAAAAAATGGCAAAACGACGGAGCCCCATCATGCACAAGATTTTTTCGGTTTCTCTTGTTCTTTCCCTTGCGATGGCTCAGCCCGTCCTTGCTGTCGATTATTCGCCGCAGAACACCCTGATCGGCGCGACGCCCGATGTGCAGGCACAGGGCAATAACGGCGCGGGCATCAAATTCGGCATCGTTGATACGGGCGGTACTGAATCATGGGTGGGCTTTAAGGGCTATAACGGTAACGCCAGCCAGGGCCGCATCACGCAGAGTACCTGCATTTCGCCTTGCAACGCGTCGAGACTTTCAACCGGGAATACCGACGACAACGGCCACGGCACCTTTGTCACCAGCGAAATCATCGGCGGCATTCCGAGCATCGGATTGCGCGGCGTCGCTCCGGCAGGCAATGCAATTGAGGTGAAGGTTCTCAATGCGCAGGGCACAGGTTCGGCAACGGAAATCTCGAGCGGCATACGCATGGCTGCCAATCTCGGTGCGCAAGTAATTAATCTCAGCATCGCGCCGCTGGGCGGCACGGCGATGCAGAGCCGCCAGTTCTATCAGGATCTTGCCAGCGCGGTGAATTACGCGGCGTCCAAAAACGCCGTCATCGTCTTCGCCGGCGGCAACGCCACCCAGGCGCTTGCGGGCAATATGTTCATCTATGGCTTCAGCGACGCCGCGATCGCGCGCACGATTTTCGTCGGCTCGACCAACGCGAACAAGCAGCTCAGCTCGTTCAGCAATACGCCGGGCACCGGGCAGTTCGTATCGACAACGGGCAAGTACACCACGGCATCCTCGATGTGGCTGATGGCCGACGGCGAAAACATCTGGGGCGCCAGCAATTATTACTCGGCGCAATACGGGTACGGTTACATCACGCAGATGTCCGGCACATCCATGGCCGCGCCGCAGATAGCGGGCGCCGCGGGACTGCTGGCGTCGCGCTGGCCGTTCCTGCTTTCGACCGGCACCATTCCGGCCATTCTGGAATCCACCGCCACCGATCTCGGCGCCAAGGGCAAGGATACGGTTTACGGCATGGGCTTCCTTAACGTGGCCAAGGCGATGCAGCCGGTCGGCACTCTGGCCGTTCCGGTCAACGGCAGGATGGTTGCCGTAAGCAACACCACGGGCGGCGGCGCGATCACGGCCGGCGCGGCTTTCGGCAACATGAGCCGCGTATCCCGGGCTCTCGGCAACGCCGTGGCCTATGACAGCTTCATGCGCGGTTTTCCGCTTTACAGCGCGTCGCCGGTTTCGACGAAGTCTTCCGCCTCGCCGGTATCGCCGGCCACGCTGGCGGCGACCGGCCAGACAGGCGCCAATGCGCGGAATTATACCGATCTCGGCCGGGGCAACTGGTTCGCCTATGCAGGTTCCGCGCCGCAAAAGGTCGACACGATGCCGAACACCACCAGCCTTGCGCCGGACCCCGCGCATCCGCAATCCACGGAATGGTACTATAGCCTGTCGCAAAACGGCATGTATGTCGGTTTCGGGCAGGGGTCGGGTTCGTCGCTGTCATTCAACGACGCCCGCTGGAACGGCCGCAGCGCCTTCTTTAACGCAAACGCAACGGCGTCGAGCGCCTTGCTGAACACCGTCGCCGGCGCGCATTTCGCAACCACCGGCTTCGATATCGGCAGTGACCAGCGCGTGGCGTTGAGCATCATTTCTTCGGAATCCGATGCCTTCAGCGCGGTCAATGGCGCACCCACCTCGGCGCGCGGCAGCGCCTTCGCCTATACGGTGGCGCCGTCGGATGACTTGCAGGTGTCGCTGACCTCGTCCTTCGTCAACGAAACCAACATGCTGCTCGGCTCGTACTCGGCCGGCGACGTGCTGGGCATGAGCAGCTCGGCGACCACCATGTCGTTCGGCGCGGGCGTCAATTATGACCTCGGCGACGGTTATCAGATCGGCGTCGATGCCTCCTACGCTACGACCGGCTCTAATGGCAATACGAACAGCCTGATCGGCGGTACCTCGCGCCTGCAGAGCAGCAGCTTCAGCCTCGCCTTCGTCAAGGATGACGTGACGGGTGTCGGCGACCGCCTCGGCGTGTCGATCGACAAGCCGCTGCGCGTGTTCTCGGGCAGCGCCATGGTCAACGTGCCGACCGGCACCGACAATAACGGCAATCCGATTGTCGAGAGCCAGCGCGTGAACCTCGCCCCCACCGGCAGCGAAACCGATCTCGGCTTTACCTACAGCCGGCCGCTGGCGCAGGACCTGCTCGGCAGCTTCAACCTCACCTACCGCAACGACGCCGATAATATCTCGGGCAACCAGGACGCGGCGGCGATGGTGAGGATGAAGTATAATTTTTGATATTTGCGCTTCCTTCCTTGCGGGGCATTGCACAAAAGGATAATTTTTGGGCAATGCCCCCATGGACGAAAAAAGTGCTGCCGAGAGCAAGCCCTTTCCCCTGACCGCCGAACCCTCTAATCTGAACTTCCCTCCAGGATTCTCCGGCTCCCCATGTGGTTTTGGCTTAAGGCGCGAATTGCAGATGTGAGTTCCATGATCGACGGCGTGGAACGGCGAAAGGGCATGGCCTCGGCTTGCGGCTGGATCGCGCTGACGCTGATGGCGGCGAGCTTTATTCCCGATCTGATCGTGGTGATGGATTTCAGCCAGCCTTACCAGGTCGCGCAGTTTTCCCAGGACGAATTCTGGTTCATGGAAGAAATCATCGAGCTGCAGAGATACCTGCTGGCTTTCGACGTGGCGGGAATTCGGGGGTTCGGCAGCCCTTTCGCCTATGGCTTTCCGTTCTGGCTGCTGACGGCGATCGTTGCCTTGCCGTTTCATGCGCATGTGCTGCTGCTGGTGCTTTTCCTGCGGCTGATTTTCGTCGCGATGAAATATGTGGCGTTTTATATCGTCTACCGCCGCGTGCTGGCGCTGACGAAAAGGCCGTTGCTGTCGCTGCTGGTTCTCGTGCTGGTGCTGGCGGTGCCGGCCTATGTGTTTGACGGCAAGATCATCGGTCCGGAATATTTCATCATGCTGCTGGTGGCGGCGGGGTGGACGGCGTTGTTCGGGGCGGGCCTGGCGATGCAGGCTTTCGCGGCTTTCTGCTTCGTGCTGGCGATGGTGATCAAGATCAATGTCATTCCGTTGGGCCTGATATTTATTCCGGTACTATACGCAAAGCCGAAAGGCGCACGCCTCCGTCTGTTGTGGGCATGGGTGGCCGGGGCTTTGCTGCCGGCCCTTTTGTTTCTTGTCCCGGACGACCCGTTCAAGGAAATACTGGCGATCAATGCGACGCATCGCGTCGGCTATGGCCTGGAATATCTGTCGCACTGGTACAGCTATAACGCGCTGGAATTCGACAATATGCTTAAGGGCGGGTGGAGCGTCGATTTTATCGACGGAGCTTTCTTCGCCGTGTTTTTTACCTATGCCGCTGCGCGCGCCTATAAATGGCGGAAGGAAAAGCGCCGCACCAAGAATGCGGTGATTGCCCACGGCACGCTGATTTTAGCGACATTCTTTATTGCTGTGCTGGCATGCTTTCTTATGAGCCTCAATTCACTCATGCATCCGTGGTTCGTGTTCGCGCCGTTCATGCTGCTGCTGGCGGCGGGATGCCTGCTGCTGGGGGCAGGGTATGACGGTACAGTGCTGATGATTGCCTTTGTGCTGGTTTATGCGGTCACTTTCGGCGACCGTTATTTCGCGCGGTGGGAGCATCGCATCGACAAGTTCGAATATGTCGCGGCGACCGAAAACGCCAACGCGGAAGTAGCGAAATGGATTAGCGCCAACTGCCCGAAGGCGCGCGAGGCGGTAATTGATTACAACATGCTGTGGCCGGTTTTTTATAACGGCCACCTGAACAGGATGTGGACGCTGATCGAGGTGGAAGACCGCCGCCGCGCGCAGGCGGACATGAACGAAATGATCGATTCCGTAGACCTGCTTCTTATCAGTTCGCTGCGCGCGAATACGCTGCTGACAGGGGCCAACCAGAATGTCGCGGTGCCGGGCGCAATTTTCGGCAATTTCTTTCCGGATGCGGAGCCCTATTTTACCCGCCAGCAGGATTTTGCGCATCTGTCCGTTTATGCGCGGCCGGGCGTGTGTAAAAAGCCGGGCAAATAAATGCGCGCGGAACCCGGCGATTTTTCGGATTTCCGCGCCTTCGCCGCCGCCGTCGGGCGCAATCCGCTTTATGCGCAGGGGGCAGGCGGCAATGTTTCGATCAAGCATGACGGCGCGATGTGGATCAAGGCGTCCGGCGCATGGCTGAGCGACGCGGCGCGGCAGAATATTTTTGCCGTGATCAATCACGAGGCATGCCGATCGCAGCTCGACCGCGCGGGTGATCCGGTCTACGAACGGCTCGACAGCAATCCGGCGCTGCGCCCCTCCATTGAAACCTCGCTTCACGCCGCGATGCCGCAGCGGATCGTCGTGCATGTGCATGCCGTCGATGTCATGGCGCTGGCGGTCCGGCACGAAGCGGAAGCGCTGTGCCGCGAAAAACTGGGAAGCCTGCACTTTGCCTTCATTCCCTATACGCGCCCCGGCTGGCCGCTGACGCAGGCGTTATGCAAGCTTTTGCGCGCGGCGTCGCCGAAGATCATCGTGCTGGGCAATCACGGGCTGGTCGTCGCGGGCGAAACGGTGACGGAAGTGAAGACCGCGCTGGCCCAGGTGACGGCGCTGGCGCGCTTGGCACCGCGCGAAGGACCGCCGGCCGATATTTCCTTTCTGCAGGACGTCTGCGGAAAAAAATGGCGGCTGCCGAAGCATGACAGCGTGCATAACCTCGGCACCGATCCCGTCAGCCGCGGTTTTGCTGCCGGCGGGTCGTTGTATCCCGATCATGTGGTATTTCTGGGCCGGGGCTGCACGGCGACGGCGGGCACGCTCGTTAAAAATATCGATCCGGCAAAACATGCCATGCTGATCGTGAGCGATAAGGGCGTGCTGCTGCGCGCCGATCTGCCGGAAGGCGGGGAAGCCATGGCCGAATGTCTGGAAGCGGTGCTGGCGCGCATTCCGCCCGGCGCGCGACTCAATTATTTCACCTCGCGCGACGAGGACGAGCTGATAAACTGGGACGCCGAAAAATACCGTCAGGGCACGAAGCCTTAAAATGCAGATCATCATCCCCATGTCCGGCAGCGGCGAGCGGTTTCGGCGGGCGGGTTATGCCGTGCCCAAGCCGCTGATCGATATCGGCGGCAAGCCGATGATCGCGCACGTCGTTGCCCTGTTTCCGGGTGAAACCGATTTTCTGTTTATCTGCAACCGTGATCATCTTGCCGACCCGGAATTGCGGATGCCGGAAGCTATTCGGAAATATTGCCCGTCCGGAAAAATTATCGGCATCGCGCCGCATAAGCTGGGGCCGGTCCATGCCGTAATGCAGGCTGCCGATCACATCGATCTCGGCAAGCCCGCCCTTGTGAGCTATTGTGATTACGGCGCCGTCTGGGATTATGCGGCGTTTAAAAAAATGGTGAACGACACGCAATGCGACGGCGCGGTGGTCGGCTATACCGGCTTTCACCCGCATATGCTGCGCGATTTCCGTTACGGCTATGTACGCAAGGCGGGAGAGCTCGTTATCGATATCCGCGAAAAGCAGCCCTACACCGACATTCCTATGAATGAAATCGCGTTATGCGGCGCGTATTATTTCCGCAGCGCCGCGACGATGCTGCAATCCTTCCGGGAACTGGCGGCGCAAAACGAATTTCGCATCGGCGGCGAGCATTACGTCAGCCTGGCGTATAAATCGATGCTGGCTAAGGGGGCGGATATCCGCAGCTTTCTGCTCGACCGTTTCATGCAGTGGGGCACGCCGGAGGACCTGGAAGATTATCTGTATTATGCCGGGCTGTTTCACGCGGCGGCAAAACGGAGGGCGCGCGCCAGGCATGCCGGATTGCTGGTCATGCCGATGGCGGGGCAGGGGCGGCGTTTTATGGATGCTGGCTACGAGGAACCGAAGCCCCTTGTGCCCGTGGATGGCAGGCCGATGGCGGCGCGGGCGCTGGCCGATCTTCCGGAAACGCCGCAAGCGCGGATCGTGCTGCGCCGGGACCTGCCGCAGATGGACCGGCTGAAAAACGAATTGCCGAAATACATTCCCGGCATGGATGTGGTCATGCTGGACGCGCTTACGGAAGGACAGGCGATCACCGCGCTTGCGGCGCTCGACGGCGTTTCGGACGATACGCCGGTGACCATCGCGGCCTGCGACAATGGTTTGATTTATGACGCGGGGACATTTACCGCGCTTTTCAGCGATACGACAACCGATGTCATCGTCTGGGGCGCGCGCGGCTATCCCTTCGCCCGCCGCAACCCGCGCGCCTATGGCTGGATCGATGCCGACGCGGCGGGGAAAATCAAAAACATTTCCGTGAAATCACCGCTGGCCGATACCGCGCGCGATCCGATCGTTACCGGCGCCTTCACCTTCGCCCGTGCCGGCGATTTCCGCCTCGCCGTCAAGCGCATGATCGAACGCGACGCGCGGGTGAATGGGGAATTTTATATCGATACGGCGGTTAACGATGCGATAGCCCTGGGCCTGAACTGCCGGTTGTTTTCGATAGATTATTATCTGGGATGGGGAACGCCGGATGAGTTGAGGGTTTATGAGTATTGGCAAAAGTACTTTGAAGGGGTAGGATTGCCTGACCATAAAACAGGAAAGGTCAATCCATGTCAGACCCATTTGCAACTGCAAACAAAAATAGGGGAACTGCCCGACCACATGGCGTGACTGGCGGTGAAGTCCATACCCCTAAAGACGGAGGAAAAATGGACTTGACTGGAAAAATTCTAACCGGAGCTTCCGGAACTGTGTCAAGTTCGACGGGACAACAGACTGCGGCTACTCCTGCAACTACTAAAAAACCCTTTCCCGCACGTGGGCTGCATCTCAACTAGTACCGCTTTACTGCTGGTCACTGAATACGTGGCTGGAAGATCGGAAGAG
>JBFWTA010000041.1:0-12657 GCA_050248075.1 Bdellovibrionales bacterium
GCTAAAGTTAAACTGACGTGTGTTGCCACCGTTCTGCATGGTGTTCAAAATATCGTCTAAAAATTCAATATATCCTGCTTTGCCTAAGAACGTTCTTACTAACTCTCTCTTTTTTCTGACTCCTTCATCGTCTGTAAAAATGACGTCATGAACGGCAAACGCCCGTCGAATAGCTTCAGCCGTATTTTCCTGAGGTCTGAACGTGCCATGCTCGATATTCTTCACTGTCTCGGGAGAGATGTTGGCGGCCTTGGCGAGGTCGGCTCGGGTCCAGTCGAGTAAACCGCGTGCGGCACGTAGTTGAGCGGCAGTGATCATGTGCTCCCTCGCCCTAAATGATAAATACCGAAACCCAACTATTGAGCCGTCTGCGTAATGCTTGACCTTTTAAATTCTGGCATAGACTTACCTTTTTTCGGGTAAGAAGTTCAAGCAAGGTTTTACTTTCCCTATGCTTTTTTACTTATTGATCTTGCTTAACCCGCTTATCCAAATTTAACCATGCATAAACCAATAAAATCAATGGCGCAACTAAATTTGGCATTTTGTTTCCCCTTATGGGCATGTATAAACATAACAACATTTTACGGCGCACCGGTTTTTAGTTTCAATAGTTGCGTCATTAGATGTTTTTTATAATAAAATTACGCTAAGTAAAAAGTTTATTTAAAAACAAAGGATTATTCATGGCCGGCAAGCGCAATTCAGGCGAAATCAGTAATCGCGAGTCGATTATTATCCGGGACCCCGCTATCGAAGCCGGGTTGCAGCATCTCGCCGCAGCCGCCATGCCGGAAGGCTGGATGAACATCTCGCGCACCCGCCAGAGCCACCGCACGGTATCGGACAATGAACTCACCTCGCTCAGCGCCCTCATTGTCTATGTGTCGCACCGTGCCGGACTCAGCGAATTCCGTGTCGAACGCGACCTCGCCGACCGCTTCGGAGTCGCCAACGTGAAATGCCTGCCATCGGCACACTACGACGAAGCGATACGGTTTCTGGTGGACAGGGTGCCGGCGGGGGCTGGAGCTTAAAGGCGGGCAAGGCAGAAAGTGCTGCATCCGCTTTCATATAATTCTTCTTGCTGATTTAAAAAACTTTCAGGTAGCGCACATGCAAATCAGATATCCGGAAAATATTCGCCAAGCTAAAGCGCTTTTTCGCGAAAGCTTCGAAGCTATCGTTCGCGCAGGTAACCTGCCGGCCGAGTTTGAGCAAATCCGTATACCGGGCACTTCCGGCCCCAATGGTGAGCCCTATACTCTTGATGTATCTTGTCTCGGCAACTTGAAGGCGCCGGCAATCAAGATTACCACCATTGCCGGGACGCATGGCCCCGAAAGAAACGGCGATGCCGTGCAGGCCCGGATGCATTGGCAAATTGCTTCGGGGCAAATCGCGCTTCCTGCTGACCGTTGTATGGTTCAGATCCGCGGGCTGTCCGGGCCGGCCGGTGCGCTGCTCACCCGTCCTTTCGGCAAAGTCGATCTGAATCGCGCCTTTCAGGCGAATTTCGAAAACCTTCCCGGTCCGACACAGTTCATGCGGGATAATTGGGATAAGCTAGTTTTGCGTGATCTGAACCCTGAAACGGTCGCCCGCTCGAGGGCGTTTCTCGATGAAATGTTCAAGACCCCCGGCAGCGCCAGGGATTTTTTAAGTCATTTCATGCGCGGCCAGTACACCGAAAGCGAAGGCCACACATATGGCGGCGCCGAACCGCCTGCCGTGCGTCCGTTGCTGGAAACAATCGCGGGCTGGTTTCCTGCGTCGCAAGAAGACAGGGGGCTTGATTACCATACGGGGCCGGGAAATGACGAAGGGGATCCGAAAAAAGAACGCGGAAAATACCAGCTGTTTTTGCTTACGGAAAACGACAGCCCGCTTCACCTGCGCGGCAATAAAATATGGGGCGCTGAAAATGTCCGTGCGCTGGCTGCTCAAAACAATCAGGCGGCATCTCCTCGCGTGTATGGCCCTGTTATAAGTCTTTGGGACCAGCTGGGAACCGGGACATTAAAAACAATGGCGGGCGCGGAATGCCATTCCGAACACAACCGGAAGCTTACCGAAATGTTTATATTAAGGCAGGCCTTTTCGCGTCTGGGCGATCCTCCCGATCACCCCATGAGAACCGAAATTCTCGAGGGCATCGACGCCGCCTTCAACCCCCGAAGCCCGGAATGGCGAAGACGCGCGGTTATGGGTGGCGTCCACTTCATCAAGCGTGCGATCTACCAGCCAGCTCTGGCGGCCTGAAATTCGAGTGCAAAAGTAGCAGACAAGTTTCCACGGCTTGAACTTCGCCGTGTGCGGATACCTTCCGGAGTTATGGTCGCCCAAGCGCTGGCGCAAATCTTCGGTTGCTCCCGTATATTCATGAGCGGGAAACGGGATTCTACGGAAAATGTAAACGTACTACATGGCCGACAGCCCGTCTTCGCCTTCGGCTACGCGTGGTGGACCCAAGCGGGATCGAACCGCTGACCTCGACAATGCCATTGTCGCGCTCTCCCAGCTGAGCTATGGGCCCCTCGCACCGGGGAGGCACAAAATGGCGAATTCCGTGGCGAAAAACAAGGGGAAAGCATTCGGGGCCTGCCTGCGGCATTCCGGGGAAAAACAGTGAAAATTTAGGAGGTTGTTTCCGGTCTGCGCGGAAGAGGAAATCTTAAGCCAGAATGCGCTGCCATACCTCTTTAACGGCCTGCTCGAAAACCTCCGGCGTGTAGCCGGCCAGGGTCTGGCGGCAGGCGGCGGTGTGGTTCTGGCGATCCGCAGGATCGCCGGACGCCAGCGCCACGGCGGCGGCGAGTTGCGTGATGCAGCCCGGAAAATCGTCTTCATCGGCCCAGAAACCGTTGGCGTCCGTGGCATATTCGCGCCCCGCAATGCCGGTGAAGCCCGCGACGACGCAGCCGGACGCCATGGCCTCCAGCGGCGTGAGGCCGAAACCTTCGAGACGGCTCAGCGACAGAAATACTTTCGCTTCGCCCATCGCCCTGGCGATGTCCCCGGCGTCCATGTTGTTCAGTTCCTGCCATTGCCAATGGCGATATTGCGGATAAAGAAAACGGAACGTGTCGCGGATATAGGCGGCTTCGACCGCGCGCTTGCGCGGCATGTACGCTATGCGGTCGTGTTTCGCGCCGGGGCGGAACAGCGCGCTATCGATGGCATAAGGCACCACATGCGCCGCGCAATTCGGGTGGCGCATGCGCGCATGCTCGTGAATCATGCGGCTGCTGCAGATGATGTGCTCCACGCCGTAATCGGAATAGCTCTCGAGATCGCCAAGGCGGAAGGTGCTGTAGAAATGGTTCTGGTTATAAATCACTTTTCGCTGCGGCCAGTCCTTCAGCGGCTTGAGCATATGGATCTGGTCTTCCGGCAAAACGTAAACCTGCGCCGCGTTGGGCTGAAGGAAATTCTGGCCGACGATGGGAACCGTGGAGGGGAACCATGCGGGACGGCGTTCCTGTTCCTCGATCACAACCGCGTCGTGGCCCAGCGGGCGCAATGCCTCCGCCATGCGGAAAATATATTTGATGCCGCCATTGATGGCGTTGGCGGGCGGGGAAAAGAAAACGATTTGCATGAGACCGGCAGGCTGGAGGTCAGGGGCGAGAGGCCAGCAAAAAACCCCAGCCTCTGACCTCTAGCCTCCGGCCTCTATCTGTCTTCCTCGACTTCAACGACTTCCTCGACGGCGGCGTCCTCGCCCAGTTCCTCGGCGTCTTCAATCAGCGCGTCTTCCGGTTCCTCGCCTTCGGCGGCGGGCAGCACCACCTCGTCGATGGGCTCAGCCACCGCGGCTTTCGGCGCGGCGCGGCCGCGGCGCGTGCGCAGCAAGGTTTCGGGATCGAAAACCGTACCGCAGCTCGGGCACACCGGCGGATTCTTCCTCATGTCGTAGTAACGCGCATTGCAACTCGGGCAGATACGCTTCAATCCCCATTCCGCTTTCGCCACGTTCGAATCTCCCAAAACACCCTGATTTTAAAGGCGCAGTCCTCTGCCATGATTTAGCGGGGCTGTCAACGCAAAGGGTTCAGGGGGCGGGGTTCAGGGATAGGATTGGTGCAAGCCGAATGGCCATATATATTGCCTCGGCCGAGCCCCGAACCTCGAACTCCGAGCCCATGCTGATGCAGAGCCTTATTTCCCGTCCCTCCGGCCCCCTCGCGGGCATCCTCACGCCCCCCGGCGACAAGAGCATCTCGCACCGTGCGATCATGCTGGGCGGCATTGCCGAAGGCGAGACGACAGTTCAAGGCTTGCTGGAAGGCGAAGACGTCCTGCGTACGGTTGCCGCCCTGCGGGCTCTGGGGGCAACCATCCGCCAGGCCGGCGCCGGGGAATGGCATATTCATGGCGCCGGGCTTGCCGGGTTGCGCGCGTCCGCCGAAACGCTGGATATGGGGAACAGCGGCACCGCGGCGCGGCTGCTGATCGGGCTGCTGAGCGGCAGGCCTTTTACCAGCCGTTTCTCCGGCGATGCCTCGCTCGGCAAGCGGCCGATGGAAAGGATTATCACGCCGCTGACGCAAATGGGCGCGCGGTTCGAAAGCACGCATGGGCGCTTGCCGCTGACGGTCACCGGCGCGGCAAGGCCGGTGCCGATCACCTACCCGCTGCCGGTGGCTTCGGCACAGGTAAAATCGGCGATCCTGCTGGCGGGCCTGAGTGCCGATGGGGTGACGACGGTGATCGAAGCCACGCCGACGCGCGATCATTCCGAAAACATGCTGCGTCATTTCGGTGCAAGGGTCGATGTCGTTCGAACACAGGACGGCGAGGCGATTTCCTTGACCGGCCTGCCGCGGTTGAAGGGCAGGGCGCTCACCGTTCCCGCCGATCCGAGCTCCGCCGCGTTTCCGCTGGTGGCGGCGCTGCTGCATCCGGGATCGCGGGTGACGCTGAAAAATGTCGGGCTTAATCCGCGCCGCGCGGGGCTCATCGATACGCTCGTCGAAATGGGCGCAAAAATCACGCTCATGAACAGGCGCGACGAGAGCGGCGAACCGGTCGCCGATCTTGTTGTCGAGAGCGGCCCGCTCAGGGGCATCACGGTGCCGGCGGCGCGCGCCGCCTCGATGATCGACGAATACCCGGTCTTGTCCGTCGCCGCCGCATGCGCGGCGGGCACGACGAAAATGCTGGGGCTTGCCGAACTGCGCGTGAAGGAAAGCGACCGGCTTGCCCTGATGGCCGATGGATTGAAACGCTGCGGCGTGAAAGTGGAAATCGACGGCGATGATTTGATCGTGCATGGCGACGGCGTTCCGCCGCAAGGCGGCGCAATGATTGAAACGGCGATGGATCATCGCATTGCGATGAGCTTCCTGATTTTAGGCAGTGCGGCGAAAGACGCCGTGCGCATCGACGATGGTTCTTTCATCGCAACGAGTTTTCCGAAATTCATCGAAACAATGAACGGTCTGGGATTAAAAATCGCGCCCGAAAATGCGTGAAAGCCGGCGCGCAGTCGTATAAAAAAACCATAAGTTTTTTTAGAAAATTTGTTTGATTACAGGCGATTACGCCGCATCGGCAAAATACCGAATCAGACTTACAGTCCCGCCTGTCATAAGCAAGTACAGACTCGGTTTTGCCCCGCGGGTTGACTTGTGTGTTTGTTCGTTTCCCGGCACCCCAGTTATTCGTACGCAAATTTCGCGGTGAGATGTTGCGTCTGCACATAGAATATGTTGCAGTGCACACATTGCCCCCGCCTTACCGAGGGAGAGAGTCATGAACCACCATCAGGTTGCATCCATCGATGATATCCGTACCCGCCTCACGGGCGTGATTAAAGACTGGCGCGAGCAGACAAATGGTTTGGTCTGGCCCGAAGGCGATAGTTCCATGGCGGATATGGACACCCATGTTCATACCCTTCGCATGGTTAACGGTCAGCTGGCAGTGGTTGAAAGACGCTTGCCCAGGCAGGCGCAGGAAACCCTTGTTACCCGTTTCGAGGCGGCATCGGTCCGCGATCCGGGAGCTTTTGCGGTCTTTGCCGACGCCGTAAGGACCGCGATGGCGGCTTAAATACCCGGCCTAATATGATGTTCTGTAAGAGATTTACAGAGCCATGTTCAGGCGGTGATTTAGTTTCCCCAGACCCATGGTATAATAGCCGCTTATGTAACAGGAATTTATAAGCGGCTATTTATGCAGCATAATAATTATCGGTTTCAACACCCTGTACGGAGGCAATTTATCCGTGCTGCCACGGTGCTCTTGATCGCCGCGGGGGCAGGTGGCTGCACAATGCCACAGCCACAGCAAGGCGGCGTGGCGTCTTATCTTGCGAATTCCGGGGGGCCACAGCCGGCGTCAGAGCCTGCCGGCCGTGCTTATGAGCGTGATTCCGACTACATTGCGATGTATCCCCATTTTTTTAGTGGCATTCCCTGCGTTACGGCGGAAGAAGGTAAGGAAATCGGTTCTTCGAATGGCCGCACAAAGACACTAGGCAAAATTCCGTCGGGCACGAATGTCATTGTTGACGGCCAGATGGATCCGGCAGGTACAATCTTGCGCATTTCAGGAACATTGGAACGAGGCGCCTGGACCGAGCATTATCTGATCCCTTCCTATGCTGGCGCAAATGCGCCGCCCCAGGTTCCGCCGCGACGCATTCGTCTTTCCGGTCCCGGCTGCATGGATAATCACTAATTCAAATTCCTTTCTTGGCAATCCTGCCCTTGCGTCTATAACGGCCTTATGGCTTTTCCACCTGTCATCGCGATCGACGGCCCTTCCGCAAGCGGGAAGGGAACGATTGCCCGCAAGCTGGCGGGGCATTTCAGGTTTTCGCATCTCGATACCGGGCTACTGTATCGCGCGGTCGGGCTGGCGGTGCTCGATGCCAGTGGCGATCCGGCCGATGCCGAGGCGGCCGAACAAGCGGCTCTGGATCTACCCGCCGGAGGAATCGAAAGGCTGCTTGATAACCCCGCCTTGCGCGAAGATCGGGTTTCCGGCGCGGCGTCCAAGGTTGCCGCCATACCCGGCGTCAGGGCCGCTCTCTTGAAGTTCCAGCAGGATTTTTGTGCCCACCCGCCCCATAACCGGCCCGGCGCCGTGCTTGACGGGCGGGATATCGGGACGGTGATTGCCCCTCAGGCCCCCGTTAAGATTTATGTCACCGCCAGCGTCGAAGCCCGCGCCGAACGCCGGTTTAAAGAGTTGCAGGGACGGGGTGAAAATGCTACTTACGCGGCCGTCCTTGCGGATATGAAAGAGCGCGATGCGCGCGATGTTTCGCGCGCCATAGCTCCTGCCAAGCCCGCCCCGGATGCCGTCACTCTCGATACGACGAACATGACGGCAGATGAGGCGTTTGAAGCGGCCGTAAGGATTGCTGAAGAAAAGCTTCAGCCGTGAATTTGGCATAAGCCATCTCGCGAATATGACCTCTCCCTCGGAAGGGAGAGGTAAAATAAGCCGGCATACCGCCGGCGACGAGTGACGATGTTCCGGCAGGCGGCCTTGCTTTCAGCCCATGCCGGAAAAGTCATTCGAATGGATGATGGAAAACGAAAGCACGGGCCGGAGGACTTATTTCGATAAGTCAGGCCCCATTTCAGAAAGAGAAAATCCCGATGCCCCGCAGTGCCACCAAAAAGCGCGCCACCGACGAACACGCCCCGAAAACCACCGAAAAATTTGTTGCCACCCCCGCCAGCTCGACCGGCGAATTCGCCGCGATGCTCGATGAAAGTTTCGGCAAGACCGGCCGTCTGGAAGGCAAGGTCATCAAGGGCAAGGTGCGCGCGATTGAAAACGACGTGGCGCTGGTCGATGTCGGCCTGAAATCCGAAGGGCGCATTCCGCTGCGCGAATTTTCGATCGCCGGCCAGCCGCCGGAACTCAAGGTCGGCGATACGGTCGAGGTGTTTCTCGAACGCATGGAAGACCGCAACGGCGATGTCGGCCTGTCGCGCGAAAAGGCCAAGCGCGAGGAAAGCTGGACCGTCCTGCAGAAATCATTCGACGACGGCGCGCGCGTCACGGGCGTCATCGTCGGCCGCGTCAAGGGCGGCTTTACGGTCGACCTCAACGGCGCCATGGCCTTCCTGCCGGGCAGCCAGGTGGATATCCGCCCTGTGCGCGATATCACGCCGCTCATGGGCACGCCGCAGCCGTTCCAGATCCTCAAGATGGATCGCGCGCGCGGCAATATCGTCGTCTCGCGCCGCGCCGTGCTGGAAGAAAGCCGGGCGGAAGCGCGCACCGAGCTGGTGGCCAACCTCAAGGAAAACCAGGTGCTCACCGGCGTGGTCAAGAACATCACCGATTATGGCGCATTCGTCGATCTCGGCGGCGTCGACGGCCTGCTGCATGTGACCGACATTGCCTGGAAGCGCATCAATCACCCGTCCGAAGTCCTCAAGATCGGCGAGCAGGTGACGGTGCAGGTCATCCGCTTCAACCCGGAAACCCAGCGCATCAGCCTCGGCATGAAGCAGCTGGAATCCGATCCGTGGGAAGGCGTCGTCGCCAAATACCCCGCCGGCACCCGCCTCAGCGGCCGCGTGACCAACATTACCGACTACGGCGCTTTCGTCGAACTGGAACCCGGCATCGAAGGCCTGGTTCACGTGTCGGAAATGTCCTGGACCAAAAAGAACGTCCATCCGGGCAAGATCGTCTCGTCGAGCCAGGAAGTGGAAGTCATGGTGCTCGACATCGACATGCAAAAGCGCCGCATCAGCCTCGGCCTCAAGCAGTGCACCGAAAATCCGTGGGAACAGTTCAAGTCCGGCCACACGATTGGCGATACGATCTCGGGCGAAATCCGCAACATCACCGAATTCGGCCTCTTCGTCGGCCTGCCGGGCGATATCGACGGCATGGTCCACACATCCGACATCGCCTGGGACAAGCCCGGCGAGGAAGCGATCAAGGACTATGAAAAGGGCCAGACGGTTACCGTCAAGATCCTCGACATCGACGCTTCCAAGGAACGCATCAGCCTGGGCATCAAGCAGCTCACGAACGATCCGTTCGAAAGCGTGGTCGTCGGCGTCAAGAAGGGCGACGTTATCACCTGCAAGGTCAGCGCGATCCACGAAAACGGCATCGAAGTAAGCCTCGGCGACACCGCCAGCGGCTTCTCGGGCTTCATCAAGCGCGGCGACCTTGCCCGCGAGCGTTCGGAACAGAAGCCGGACCGTTTCGCGGTCGGCGAAAAGGTCGACGCCAAGGTCACCAATATTGACAAGGGCACCCGCAAGGTCACCCTGTCGATCAAGGCCCGCGAAGTCGAGGAAGAAAAGCAGGCCATGGCCGAATACGGCTCATCCGACAGCGGCGCGTCGCTCGGCGATATTCTCGGCGCGGCGATCAAGAAAAAGAAGGATGAGGGGAAGGAGTAGGGTGCATTCTTTCCCTGAGTGGAAAGCACAAACATCAATTGCAGAAAATCCAATCCATTATCGACTGGCATCGCTTCAAGAATTCCTCCCCCTCAGGGGGGGGAATTGCATTGTTCCGGCTGAATATGATTTCAGTAACGACCGGCGTCAGCGGCAGGGTTCCTCCCCCCCTCGAGGGGGAGGACAGGAGAGGGGGCCAGACGTTAGCGTTGAAATCAAACGTTACGTAACGCCCCGGCTAACGTCTTGCCCCCGCCCCTAACCCCTCCCTCGAGGGGAGGGGAATACTTTGGTGCTTCCGGCGAGATGTTTTAAAAACGGCATGTGCTTAAGATAAAAATTTCCATATGCGATTGTCCTGCCCTGGAGGGGGAATAGGCGGGGGCAGAAAGAACAAAAGTCCGTTCTTGCGACTGACCCCCATCGGCAAAAACCTTCAGTCCCCGCGAAAGCGGGGAAAATTGCATTTTCCATTTGCATTAACCAATCCCTCTCCGCTACAACACAGCCTTCCTGTCCGAGACTGCGGGTGCCTTTCGGGGCTTAAAATTGCCAGCAATAGATGGGGTCGAAAGAAACGCTGCCGCGGTCCTGCCGCCCTTTTAAGCGCGTTTCGTCTTTCTTCCTCCTCCCGGACATGAACGAAATTGTTGGAGAGGAGCGAACTTATGGAAAACCACAGCGCCAACCGCGTCGAAAAGGAAAAATTCGTCGCGGCGTTTAATGACGAGATCAAGGAAGCGCACACGGTTGTGGTGACGCAGCAACTGGGGCTCGACGCCGACCAGACACTCGACTTGCGCCGCAAGCTGCGCGCGGGGGGCGTCAATCTCAAGGTTGGCAAGAACACGCTGATCAAGCACGCCATCAAGGGCACGAAGATCGAAGGGCTCGGAAAATTCCTCAAGGGCCCGACGGCGCTCGCGTTCTCGAAAGACCCGGTAGCCGCCGCCAAGATCACCGTCGAATTTGCCAAAAAGAACGACAAGTTCAAGGTCGTCGGCGCCACCATGGACGGCCAGGTTCTGGACGAAGCGCAAGTAAAGTCGCTGGCGACGCTGCCGTCGCTCGACGAACTGCGCGGCAAGCTTATCGGCCTTCTCATGGCTCCGGCCACAAAAATTGCCGGCGTACTGCAGGCTCCGGCCGGTCAATTGGCGCGGGTGCTGAGCGCACGAGCAAAACAGGGAGGCTAGAGGTCGGAGGCTGGAGGCTGGGGAATTTTTACCCCAGCCTCCAGCCTCAAACCAACGTGAATTTAACATTTAACCTAGAGGAGAAAGTACCATGTCGAAGTTAGAAAAATTAGTTGAAGACCTGTCCGGCCTTACCGTTATCGAGGCGGCCGAATTGTCCAAGCTGCTGGAAGAAAAGTGGGGCGTCAGCGCCGCGGCTCCGGTGGCGATGATGGCCGCGGCTGGCGGCGGCGGCGGCGGCGGCGGTGCCGCGGCCGAAGAACAGACCGAATTCACGATCGTCCTCGCCAAGGCCGGCGACAAGAAGATCGAGGTCATCAAGGAAGTCCGCGCCATCACCGGCCTCGGCCTCAAGGAAGCCAAGGACCTGGTCGAAGGCGCCCCCAAGACCGTCAAGGAAGGCGTCTCCAAGGCCGATGCCGAAAAGTTCAAGAAGCAGCTCGAAGCCGCCGGCGCGGGCGTCGAGATCAAGTAACAGTTGCTTGATATTATTAGAAAAAGGCGGGGTTTTACCCCGCCTTTTTTGCTGTGTGGGCGCAATATTGTTTCTTAACAGTGCATATTAATATATTGAAAGTATTTTTAGTGATGTAGATTTATTCAATCAAGGATTGAATTATGAGCTAAATATGAAACATCAAAAAAGTATGGATCTACTGAGAGGAATTGTTGCCGAAGTAATGGGCGGACATGTCATGCGCATGGAGGAGCATTCTGTTGCTTCAGTAAGGACGAAGCCTGGCATGGTAGATGTTAACGAAAAAGGCAACGTAGAAAAACTAGTATATGTTGCGCTCACTTGTGCTGCTGGAGCAGGTTTGTGGTTTGTGGGAATAAAGGCGGGCATTTCTGCTGTAAATAATTTTGAAGTAGTTAGGGATTATGCCGTTCCACTTCTTGGCGATAAATCCATGCGCAATAGCATAAAAATTGCTGCTCGGGATTTTCAGAAGCGTATTGAATTGAAAGCAACTATGAGTGAAGTGGGGCGGTTAGCTCGATATCATTCTAGAAATTCCACAACCCGACCAGCTCCCTGACCTCCCGCATATGCTTCTGCGTCAGGTCATTCGCACGCTCGGTGCCGCGGGTTAGGATTCGGTCGATCTCGGCCGGGTCGGCAAGCAGATGGCGCATTGTGTTCGTGATCGGCGCCAGCTTTTCGACCGCCAGTTCCGTCAGCGCCGGCTTGAATTTCGAAAACTGCGACCCGGCATGCTCCTTTAATACTTCAGCGCGCGACCGTCCCGACAGGGCCGCATAGATCGTCACCAGATTATCGGCCTCCGGCCTCTTCTCGAGTTCGGCCAGCGTTTCGGGCAGGGGCTCCGGGTCCGTCTTGGCCTTCCTGAATTTCAATGCAATTGCATCGGCGTCGTCCGTCAGGTTGATGCGCGAATAATCGCTTTCGTCCGATTTGCTCATTTTCTTCGTGCCGTCGCGCAGCGACATAACGCGGGTTGCCTCACCCAAAATCTGCGGCTCGGGCAGTGGGAAGCATTCCGTGTTGTACGCGCGGTTAAACGCGGCCGCGATATCGCGCGTGAGTTCCAGATGCTGCTTCTGATCCTCGCCCACCGGCACATGTGTCGCCTTATACGCCAGAATGTCGGCGGCCATGAGAACCGGATAGGCATAGAGGCCCAGAAGCTCCAGGTCGCGGCTCTTGGCCGACTTCTCTTTGAACTGCGTCATGCGGTTGAGCCAGCCGAGCGGCGTCTGCGTCGCCAGAATCCAGCTGAGCTCCGTATGCGCCGGCACCGCGCTTTGCACGAAAAGCGCGCTTTTCAGCGGGTCCACCCCCGCGGCGATATAGGCCGCCGCCGTCTCGCGCACGGCGCTGCGCAGCTTTTTCGGGTCCTGCGGCACGGTGATGGCGTGCAGGTCGACGACGCAGAAATAACACTCGGCCTTGTCCTGCAGCGCCACCCAGTTCTTGAGCGCGCCCAGATAATTGCCAAGATGCAGATTGCCTGTCGGCTGCATGCCGGAGAGAATGCGGTGCTTCATGTTTTCCTCGCTTTACGCTTGCGCCGCAAATTGGCCAGCATGTCCGACCATTTCATCGC
>JBFWTA010000042.1:0-12476 GCA_050248075.1 Bdellovibrionales bacterium
ATCGCTGATATCCATGGTCTCGAATTTGGCTATCCATCTCTTATTGCTCCCCTGCTGACAACAGTGTTGGACGAAATGAGTAATCGTTCAAAACGAGCTATCGACGACATAACGCCTCATATGGTCAAAACCAAAATTCAAGTAATGTATAATGATAAGAGTGACGAAAAACGGCCTTTGACGGATAAGATTCGGCAGATCGCGGATGATGGTCCAACATTCTCATCCTTAAATTTTGTGGGTGAGCTTGTTGAACTCGCCGGAATTCACGGGCTGGATGGCGGTGCCGAGGACAGGATTGCTTCAGCTGCCAACAACAATCCTAGCAGTCGCCGCACACCAGGCGAAAAGACTATTGTCGTAACAGGAGAAATGGTTCGTCAAATTTTTAGAAAGGTCTTGGACGATAAATCACACAATAGGCATATTGCCTTGAGGCGTATTCTTGAAAATAGGCCGATAGGTAGAAAGCACTTCCTGCCTATAGGAGTTGTTCCTGATACATCCGGGAAAAATGCTCGGCCTTTTCCGGCAGCCAAAATTGATCCGGGCAGAAAATTTAGCATGATTGGCGGTACGGTTACGCGCCGCCATATGGGGCCAACCAATCGCGTGTACGATCCAAGCCCCGGTCCGGACATCGAAGGCAGGTTAGGGGTTTTAACGAAAAGTAAGAAGAATATATCGGCCGATAACGGATAACGGCTAGAATATGATTATAATGTGATCGCGCAACGCGCGATGAGCACAAAATGCACGCCTGCATAGACACTGATTTTTTGAGCCTTTCATCTATCATTACGAAGGGAGTTTAAGGGGACAGGCTTCAATTTTAACCCCCTGAATTTCTTGAATTCCCGCCTTCAACTCCCCTATACTCAGCCGCCACGATTCGGGATATAAAGGCGGTCGCTATGAAACATCTCTTGAAATCCGTTGCCGTGATTGTCGCGTTAGGCGCCATGGGCATCTATGCCTGGCAGGCGGATGCCTTGCCTCCCTATTTCAAAGACGGCTCCAGCAGCGGGATGTCGGGAGCTACGCCTGCGGCGGCAACCACTACCGGCGCACCTGCGGAAACACAGCCGCCGAAATCCATCGACCCCGCCCAAGCCTCGTCGATCGTTCCCGAACGCATTCTCGGCAAGGCCGACGCGCCGGTTACGGTTCACGAATTCGTATCCCTCACCTGCCCGCATTGCGCACAGTTTTATACCGATGTTCTGCCGAAGCTGAAGGAAAAATATGTCGATACGGGCAAGGTGCGTTTTATCATGCATGACTTTCCCATGGACGGCGTCGGCTTAAGGGCCTCCGCGCTTGCCCGCTGCATGCCGGCGGAGCAGTTTTATCCGTTCGTCGAAATGCTGTTCAAAAACCAGCAGACCTGGGCCATGTCGCCCGAGCCGGATAAAATTCTGACGCAGTACGCCAAGCTCGGCGGGCTGCCGGATGAAAAGGCGAAGGCGTGCCTCACCGACACAAAAATGCAGGATGCCCTCATCGCCCTGCGCGAAGATGCCTCGAAACAATACACCATCTCTTCCACGCCGACATTCATCATCAATAACGGCGCCGACAAAATCGAAGGCGCGCAATCGGCCGAAAAATTCTCCGCCGCATTCGACAAGCTATTAGCCCCCAAACCATAGACCGGCTGTCAGAGGTTTCCCTTGCAATTTACCCGTCTCCGTATCCGGGGCTTCAAGTCCTTCGTCGAACCGACCAATGTCGAAATCCCGCCCGGCATGACCGGCATCGTGGGGCCGAACGGCTGCGGCAAGTCGAACCTGGTCGAGGCCTTGCGCTGGGTGATGGGCGAAAATTCGCCGCGCCGCATGCGCGGCTCGGAAATGGACGACGTGATTTTCGCCGGCACCGCCACGCGCCCGTCGCACAACATCGCCGAAGTCGCCCTGCATCTCGACAATACCGAACGCTCGGCGCTCGCCGAATTTAACAACGACGACGAGCTTCAGGTCGCCCGCGTGATCGAGCGCGGCAGCGGTTCCGATTACCGCATCAACGGCCGCCCGGTGCGCCAGCGCGACGTGCAACTGCTGTTCGCCGATCAGGCCACCGGCGCGCATTCGACCAACCTGGTCGGGCAAGGCCAGATCGACGCGCTGATCCGCGCCAAGCCGCAGGACCGCCGCCAGATCCTGGAAGAAGCCTCCGGCACCGCCGGCCTCCAGGCCCGCCGGCACGAAGCGGAACTGAAACTTAAGGCCGCCGATCAGAACATCCTCCGCGTCGACGACGTGCTGCGCGCCTACGACACGCAACTGCGCAGCCTGAAACAGCAGGTGCGCCAGGCCTCGCGCTACCGCAATCTTGCCGAGCACATCCGCCGCACCGAAGCCGCGCTTCTGCACCTGCGCTGGCTGGAAACCGAAGACAATGCGGCGAAGACAAAGGAAGCGCTGCAGGCCTCCGAACTGCGCGCCAACGAATTGCTCGCCGTCGTCACGCGCGGCAACACCGCGCGCGCCGAAATCGCCGCCGAACTTCCCGGCCTGCGCCAGGCCGACGCCGCCGCCGCCGCCATCGTGCAGAAACTCACCATCGCCCGCGAACAGATCGAAGCGGAAGAAAAACGCGTCACCGAGGAAACCCATTCCTTCGAACAGCGCCTCGCGCAGGCCAAAAGCGACCGCGAGCGCGAGGAAGCCCGCCGCGAAGACGGCCAGGCCGCGCTCGGCAAGCTCGACGAAGAACAGCGCAAGCTGGCCGATGAAAACCAGACCGTCGTCGACCTGCAGCCGCACGCCCGACAGGCCCTAACCGCCGCCAATGCCGAAGTCGAGAAGCTCGACGCCGCTTTCGCGCGCCTTGTCGAAAACGCCGCCGCCGCCGAAAGCCGCAGGGACAGCCTGCAGAAGGAAATCCGCGAGCTTTCCGAACGCTGCAGGGAACTTGCCGGCCGCCGTTACCGTCTCGATCACGAACGCGCCGAACTGGCTTCTGAAATCGCCGCCTATCCCGATCTCTCGCTCGCGTCCGCGCTTGTGGATGCCACGCAGATCGAGCTTGCGCGCAAGCAGCAACAGGCCCGCGCTGCCGAACAGGCCTCCACCGAAGCCGGGCAGGCCCAATCCGACAAACGGGAACGCGCGCAGGAAGCGGAAGCCAAAGTCACGAAGCTGAAAGCCGAAGCCGACACCATTTCGGCCATGCTGCATCACCAGGATGACGAAACGGAACAGGTCATCGACCTGATTACCGTCACGCCGGGGCTGGAATACGCTCTGGCCGTCGCTCTCGGCGAGGCGCTGACCGCCGGCCTCGACCCGCGCGCCGTCATGCATTGGCGCGAGTTGCCGCCTCTGGCGCAAGCCCCGGCGCTGCCGCGCGGCATCGCCTCGCTTGCCGAAAATGTCCAGGCGCCGCCGGCTTTGGCGCGCGCCCTGTCCCAGGTCGGGCTTGTCGAAAACGCCGGCGCGGGCGAAAGCGCCGCCGCGGCGTTGCAGCCCGGCCAGGTGATCGTCAGCCGAGACGGATGGGCCTGGCGCTGGGACGGGTTCACCGTCACGCCGCAGGCCAAGACCGCCACCGCCATGCGCATGCGCCAGCGCAACCGCCTCGCCGCCCTCGAGCGCGAAATCGCCGAAGCTGAAGCCGACGCCGGACGCGCCGACGAAAAGCTCAGGGAAATCTCGGCTTTTTTTGCCGAACGCCAGGCCGAGGACAAGGCCGCGCGCGTAGCCCTGCAGGCCGCCTTTGCCGCGCAGGCCGACGCCAACGCCGCCTATGCCGCGCAGGAAAAGCAATCCTCCGCCATCGCCTCCAGGCTTCTGGCGATGGACGAAACCCTTCGCCAGATCGCCCGGGACCAGGATTCCCAGAAAGACCGCGCCCTCGCCCTCGAGCACGAGCAGCAATCCCTGCCCGATCTCGACGCCATGCGCGCCGAGATCGCGCAGCAGCGCGATACGCTGGCCGAAAAGCGCACCGCCCAGGCGGCGGCCCAGCGCGAATGCGATCGCCTCGCCCGCGAACAGACTGCTTACGAGGAACGCCGCGCCTCGCTGATGGAAGAAACCAATGCCTGGCGCGCCCGCATCAACACCGCCGAAGAACAGATCGCGGCGCTGGCCGACCGCATGCACACCATCGACGCGCAGCTTGTCAAGCTGCGCGTGCGGCCCGCCGAACTCGCCGCCGCGCGCGCGCGGTTGCTGAACGAGCTTTCGGAAGCGGAAGCCGGCCGCAAGACCGCCGCCGACCGCCTGATCGAGGCCGAGCAAAAATTGCATGCCGTCGAACATCAGCTGAAGCAGGACGAAGCCGCGCTCAGCCTTGCCCGCGAAGAACGCGTTCGCGGCGAAGGCGCCGTCGAGGCCGCCGCCGAGCAGTTCAACACCTTGCGCGAGCGCATGACGGAAAAACTGAATTGCGGGCCGGATGAACTGGCCGCTATCGCCAATTTCGCCGAAGGCGAAATGCCGAACGCGTATGAGCTCGATCAGGCCCTCACCCGCTATCTGCGCGAACGCGAAAACATGGGTCCCGTCAACCTGCGCGCCGAGGCGGAAGCGGAAACGGTTCAAGGCGAAATCGACAAGCTGCAGGCGGAAAAGGACGATTTGAACGCCGCCATCGCCAAATTGCGCCAGGGCATCGGCCAGCTCAACCGCGAAGCGCGGGAGCGTTTGCAGAATGCCTTTACCCTCGTCAACGAACGCTTTCAAAATTTATTCAAGCGGCTGTTCGAAGGCGGCAAGGCGCATCTGGAACTGATCGACGACGAAGACCCGCTGAATGCCGGGCTTGAAATCTTCGCCAGCCCGCCGGGCAAGAAAATGCAGATCCTGTCGCTGCTGTCGGGCGGCGAGCGGACGCTGACGGCGCTGGCGCTGCTGTTCGCGGTGTTCCAGACCAACCCCTCGCCCATCTGCGTGCTGGACGAAGCCGAGGCCGCCCTCGACGAAAGCAACATCGACCGTTTCTGCCGTCTGGTCGAGGACATCGCGCGCGAAACCGGCACGCGTTTCCTGATCATCACCCACCAGCGCCTGACCATGGCGCGCATGGATCGTTTGTACGGCGTGACGATGAGCGAAAAGGGCGTGTCGCAACTGGTTTCCGTCGACCTCGCCGGCGCCGTGGCGCTGCGCGACGGCCAAATGCCCGACGACTTCGCCAAAGCCGAAGCGGCGCTCGAGGCGGTCAAGGCGGCGTAGTTCTGCTGGCCGGATTTCAGGGACATGGATTATTTTGCGACGTCGGAAGCCTGTCTTTTTTCCTTCCACGCCTGATGCATTGCGTTCTCACGCGCGCATTTTTCCAGCGCGTCGCGCAATGAAAAATCGCCCCATTCCTCATTCGCATCCCAAAGCTTGTCGGTATCGTCGAGCATTTTTGAATTTTCGATAATCGCGTTGGTCAGCTCGATAATCTCCCTGTCGCTGAGCTTCGACCTGCTGGACTTATTCAGAAGAATGATTTGCGGCACCACCTTGGCGAAGGCGCGGCCGCGCAACGTTTCGGCCAGCGATTTATGCGGAACGACGGCATAGACCAACTCGCACTGCATGGCCTTGGCGACGCGGCGAAGGGTTTCGAGCTTTATGGTGCCGTCCGCCTCCGACCGCTCGATGCCGCGAATATTCCGGGCGCTGAGGCCGGTCAGCGCCGCGAGACGATCGGCCGTAAGACCAAGACCGCCGCGAACCATATGCAGCCAGCCGCGCGCCGGGCACCGGTCTTTGCCCGCCCGCACCCATTTATCCAGCCGCCGGTCGAGCTCAAGACGCTGATATTTCATGAGCTTGCGGCGCAGGGGCGTCCGGCACATGGGCGATTTTTTAGGAAGCTGCGGCTTCCGCAACGGCGCGTTTTCGGAAGCTGCAGCTTCCGCTTTTGTGGCGTCCGACGCCGTTTTCGCTTGTCCTTGTTCTGCCTGATCCTGGTCCATGGGTATCCTCCCGCTATAATATGGGATTTATCGCATATCGGGAGCGAAGAGTCCAGAGGTTTTTTTTCATGGGAAAACACCCCGCCTGCCGGACGGCCAGAGCCTTTCCCGACCGGATAGAACCGTCATGGACGCCGCTGAGTATCAACCGGGTGGCTCTAAACAGGCTGGCTTTCGTTCTTTCTGAATCACCCCCCCCCACCTGACCTCCCCCGCAAGGGGGAGGAACGCTTGAGGCGATGCCGGTCTTGAACGGATTGAAAAATTCTGTATGGCCTAAGATTGACGTTTTTAAGTGAATTTAATCATGCCAGCTTCCCCTGCCCGACCAGCGCCGTGCGCCGTGCGCGGACTTCGCCGAGGATGGCCTCGAGGCCGTCGATTTCGCCGAGGGTGGAATTGGCCTGCGGCCAGTTTTCGCCGCGAAGCGCCTGCATCAGGCCCATGATGCCGTGTTCCATCGCCTGCCCCGCGCGTTGCGCGACACGGTCGCATTGCGACGGCTCGGCGGCGGAATCCAGATCACGGCGCAGTTCTTTTACCAGCGGCGGCAGATCCTTGGCCTGCCCGGCTTCCTTGGCATGCAGGGAAATCCAGTAACGGCCACGGCGCAGCGGCTCGCGCAGCACTTCGTAGGCTTCGTTCAGGGCTTCCATCTGCTTGGCGGCGTGGCCGCGCTCGCCGATGCCGCGGATCATGAAGCGCTGGGGATCGAGGGTGCGCGACAGCGCGGCATACTGGTGTTCGAGACGTTCGATGTCGATATCGATGCGGCGCTCGACGCCGAGGCGGGCGAAATGGTCGAGGCTACGCACCGGCTGGATGGTGCCGCAATGATGACAGAACAAGGCGCGGCTGGTCACGCCCTTCTGACAGAGCCAGCAATGAATTTCACCGTTACCGTTGGCCGTATAGTCGCTGAAACCGATTACATTAAACGTCATAGAACTCCCCCCAACCGCTCACGCGGCCTTTTTCTCGTTTGCCCGCATGCGTTGATAAAGCGACCGCCACGCCTCGGCGCAACGGTCGATGTCCGAATCCTGCGTGTTCCAGCCGAGCGAGATGCGCAGCGCCGAACCGGCGACATCGCCGGCGCAGCCCATGGCGCGCAACACATGCGAGGCTTTCACCTTGCCGCTGGAGCAGGCCGAGCCGACGCTGACAGCCACGCCGCCGAGGTCCATGCCGATCACCTGCGTTTCGCTTTTGACGCCGCGCATGGCGATGCAGAGCGTATTGCCGACCCGCGGCGCATCGGCCCCCGGCACGGCAACATCGTTTCTCCCGAGTTTTTCCAGGCGCTTTTGCAGATCGTCCCGCATGGCGGCGATACGCGGCATGTCGCGCAAGTCGTCGGCCGCCAGCTGCACGGCAATGCCGAAGCCGGAAATGGCGGCGCCGTTTTCGGTGCCGGCCCGCCGGCCCAATTCCTGGCCGCCGCCGGTCGTGAGCGGCGCAAAAGTCTTTTTATCGGCAACGATCAGCGCGCCGATGCCCTGCGGCCCGCCGAGCTTGTGGGCGGACAGCGTGAGAAAATCGACGCCGAGCGATGCGAAATCGAGCGGCAGCCGCCCGGCCGCCTGAACGGCATCGGTGTGAACAAGGTGGCCATGACCGCGCGCGATGCGCGCAATTTCTTCGACCGGCTGGATAACGCCGGTTTCGTTATTGACCAGCATCACGGAAACCAGCGATCCCGGCGGCAGCGTCTTCAGAATTTCATCGGCCTTCGCAAGATCAATGACGCCGTCCGCGGTAACCGGCAGGCGCAGCGACGAAGCATTGGCGAGAACGGAATCGTGCTCGATCGCCGACGCGATGACGTTTTGCCCGGCGAAACCGCGCAGCACCATATTGTTGGACTCGGTGCCGCCGCCGGTGAAAACGACCTGGGCGGGACGCACGCCGACAAAGGCGGCCACGGCGGCGCGCGCCTCTTCCATATGGCGGCGGGCGACGCGGCCGAAACGGTGGACCGAGGATGGATTACCCTGACGTTCCATCGCCTCCAGCATGGCGGCGCGAACGGCAGGCTTAACGGGAGCCCCGGCATTATAATCGAGATAAATCATAAATCTGGACCGATCTTCACTACCGATACGTCATGTCTATAAGCGGGCAATAGGTTAAATAAATTCTTTATTCCCCTGTTATCACTTGATTCTAAAGCTATTCTAACCCTCGAAAGACCCGGCTCAAGACATTGAATTACTTGCTTGAACATTCGATCATCCGATGTGCTAGGATAGAGTCAGCAGCGATGGGAATATGCTTCTTAATAGCTGCGATTGTACCAGATTTTGGCCCTCAAATACAGGGAAAACCATGCCTGAAGTCCTCTTTGCCGGCGCCGCCGGACGTCTCGAAGGCCGCTATACCCCCGGCCGTTCGCCCACCGCCCCCATCGCCCTTGTCCTGCATCCTCACCCGCAACATGGCGGGACCATGAACAACAAAGTCGTGTATGCCGTTTTTAACGCATTCGCCCAGCGCGATTTTTCCACGCTTCGTTTTAACTTCCGCGGCGTGGGCCGCAGCCAGGGTACGTATGACCGTGGCGAAGGCGAATTGAGCGACGCAGCTTCGGCGCTCGACTGGCTGCAGACGGTCAACCCGAATGCGCGCAGCGTGTGGGTCGCGGGCTTTTCTTTCGGCGCGTGGATCGGCATGCAGCTCCTGATGCGCCGCCCGGAAATCGAATCCTATATTTCGATCGCGCCCCCGGCGAACATGCTGGACTTCAACTTCCTCGCCCCCTGCCCGGCCTCCGGCCAGATCATTCACGGCGAGGCCGACGAGATCGTGCCGGAACCTTTTGTGGCGAAACTCGTGCACAAGCTGCAGCACCAGCGCGGCATCGGCATCGATTACCGCGTGATCCCGGGCGCATCGCATTTCTTCACCGACCACCTGAACAGCGTGGTCGGCCATGTCGAGGATTACCTGGACGTCGCGCTGCATCAGCGGCCGCCGGCGCTGGCGATGGCGAGCTGACCGGCTGCGCCACAGACTTCCTTCAAGCCGGCACCGGTTGAAGCGTATGAGTTTTACCGCCTAAGTCGGGCCGCCGGCTAAGATCCGCCCACATTTCCCATCCCGCCTGAAAATCGCACCAGTTTTCCGGCTTGAGGCGCGTCAGCCGAGGCAGGCCGAGTGCGAGTTCGTGATCGAGCGGCTGTTGTTGAGCAACGAAGTCGCGCAGCTTGTCGAAGTTTACGCCTGTACGCTCCGCGGCTTCTTTCAGCCCCATATCGTGCCGATCCAGCCAGCCCTGAAACAGCCGGCCGGGATGATAGAACGGCATGGCGCCCGACCATGTTTCTCCTTCACGGGTAAATTCATTGCGGGCATCGGCAAGATAGGCGTCGAAGACTTCGGGGAGTGACATATCGAGGGTCGAGAGACGTGTCATGGCCTGCCTCCCTTGGTTTTTGTTGCCTATCGAGCTTAGACATAAAACCGGCGCGCGCGTATGAAGCAGTTCACTATCCTTGCGATATTTTTTTTCTATCTTGCGGCATATGGAGTGTGCCGCCCGTCATCGGCTGCGGCACGCCGGTGGTTTTTGGCATGCTGAGCGGCAGGCCGAGTTTGGAGCGGACGGCGAGATAGGCGAAGGCTTCGGCTTCCAGCCCGTCGCCGCTCCAGCCGAGATCCTCGACCGGGCTTACGGGAATGGCAGTGAGGTCGGCGATCCATTGCATCAGGGTTTTGTTCAGCCGCCCTCCGCCCGTCACATAAAGACGCAAGGGTTTTTGCGGACAGAAACGCAGGCTGTCCGCTGCCGCATGCGCGGTAATGCGCGTCAGCGTCGCCGCGCCGTCAGCCGCTGTCATGCCTTCGGGCATCAGGCCGCGGAAGGCGTCGCGGTCGAGCGACTTGGGCGGTTTCCTGCGGAAAAAGGGCTGATCGAGAAAACGTTTGACCAGTTTTTCGTCGATGCGTCCCGAGGCGGCGAGCGCGCCGTGCTCGTCATACGCAGTGCCTTTGGCGTGCAGCATCCAGTCGTCGATCAGCGCGTTGCCGGGCCCGACATCGTAGGCGACGATGTCGGTGTCGAGATCGCCGCCGATCCATGTGATGTTGGACACGCCGCCGATATTCAGGATCGCCACCGGCTTCGGCAGCCCCGCCACCAGCGCGCGGTGATAGAGCGGCACCAGCGGCGCGCCGTTGCCGCCGGCTTTGACATCGGCGCTGCGGAAATCGCAGATGACGGGGATGCCGGTACGTTCGGCCAGCATGGCGCCGTCGCCCAGCTGGATGGTGGTGCGGGTTTTCGGCTGATGCCAGATGGTCTGGCCGTGAAAACCGATCAGATCGACGGCGGGAACGAGGCCGGCAATCTGGCCCCGAAAACGCTCGACGATGCCGGCGTGCAATTCGGTAAACTCATGCTCGAAAGCCGCGACTTCGGGGTCGCGGTTGCCGGCCTGATTGCCGAAATGCCGCCGCATCCGGGTGCGAAAAGCGGCTTCGTAAGGCGTCAGAAGCGTAGACAGGGCGCGCACATGGCCCATGCCGTCGGTCTGAATAAGCGCGGCGTCGATGCCGTCGATGGAGGTGCCGCTCATCAGGCCGATAACGTTGAAAAGCTCGGTTTTCATGGCCAAAAGGAATTTTCCGGGGTAAAAAGGATTATCATCACGGGGACCATGCAATGACAAGGTTAAAATCGGATTTCCTGAATGTGCTGTCGGAACGCGGGCATATCCACCAATGCACCGATCTTGCGGCACTGGACGACAAGGCTTCGAAAGGCATCGTTACCGCCTATATCGGCTTCGACGCCACCGCGGACAGCCTGCATGTCGGCAGCCTGGCGGTGATCATGCTGCTGCGGCGGCTGCAGATGACGGGGCATAAACCGATTGTCCTGATGGGCGGCGGCACAACGAAGGTGGGCGACCCGTCCGGCAAGGACGAAACCCGCCAGCTGATGAGCGACGAGCGGATCAAGGCGAATATCGACAGCATTAAAACCATTTTCGGAAATTTTTTGAAATTCGGCGACGGGCCGGCCGACGCGGTGATGGTGAATAACGCCGACTGGCTGGACAGACTGGAATATATCCCGTTCCTGCGCGAGATCGGCGCGCATTTCACGATCAATCGGATGCTGAGTTTCGATTCCGTCAAGCTGCGGCTGGAGCGCGAACAGCCGCTTACTTTCCTTGAATTCAATTACATGATCTTGCAGGCCTATGATTTCGTCGAACTGTCGAAGCGGCACGACTGCACGCTGCAGATGGGCGGGTCGGACCAGTGGGGCAACATCGTCAACGGCGTCGAGCTGGGGCGTCGCGTGCGCGGGGCGGAACTGTTCGGCCTGACGACGCCGCTGATGACCACATCGTCGGGCGCCAAGATGGGCAAGACGGCCGCGGGCGCGGTATGGCTGAAGCCGGAACGGCTGTCGGCCTATGATTACTGGCAGTTCTGGCGCAACACGGAAGACGACGATGTCGGCCGGTTCCTGAAACTGTTCACCGACATGCCGCTGGACGAAATCGCCAAGCTGGAAAAGCTGCAGGGAAGCGAGATCAACGAGGCCAAAAAAATTCTCGCCTATCAGGCCACCAAGCTGGCACATGGCGAGGATGCGGCGAAGAAGGCTTATGAAACGGCACAGGAAACCTTTGCCGGCGGCGGCAAGGGCGCGGGCCTGCCGGTTTTCGAATTCCCGAAAAACACCGCCCCGGCGATTATCGACATCGCCGTGGAACTTGGCTTCACCGCCTCGAAAGGCGAAGCCAAGCGCATGATCGAGCAAGGCGGCGTGCGCCTTAACAATCAGCCGGTCACCGAAGTCACCGCCACGGTTTCCGTCAATCAAATGGATGGCGAAGGCTTTGCCCGGCTGAGTTTTGGGAAGAAACGGCATGGGCTGGTGAAGGCGGTGTGAGTTTGCTTTTCAGAAAACTATTCTAGGGCGTAACTCGAATAGATGAATCCGGTATCGTTTTAAGGGTCCCCCGCCCCAAGGGGCGGGGGACCCTTGATGCGATGCCGGTTTTGAAAGGACTGAAAATTCTATATGGCCATTTGTTCTTCCCCCTTGAGGGGGAAGACGCAAAAACCTGGACTTGCGCAGCAAGTCCTTGGTTTTTGCTGATGGGGGGTCGGACGCAGGAACGGAGTTTTGTTCTTTCTGAATCCACCTCCCACCTGACCTCCCCCGCAAGGGGGGAGGAACGCTCGAGGCGAATCCGGTCGTTACCGTTTCCGATTGATATTCGTCCTTACGGGGCCGGTAGTTGTGGCGGGGAGAGTGTCGTCGTCGTCGGGGTACGACTCTTCATCGCTTTCCTCGCCGCCGAAGAAGATGTTGCGAAGGAAGCCGGGTGTGAGAAGCGAAGCGGGGTTGACGCTGACACTGGGCTTTTCGATGGGGCCCTTGATCGTATAGGTCACGCCCAAAACCCCCTGCCCGTCGCCGCCGGTTCTGAGGTCGCCGATGAGAGGAATGGCGCCCAGAACGCGGTTGACCATGCTGAACGGCGCCATGGTGCCGTATAGATCGGAATCGCCTACCAGCCCCAGCTAACCGTTGAAA
>JBFWTA010000043.1:0-12313 GCA_050248075.1 Bdellovibrionales bacterium
CGATGAACATGGCAACCAGAAGGCTGAGCTGAAGCGCGGTGAACACAAAAGCCTGCAGACCGACCGGGTGATTCTGATCCCCGGCCCGCCCGAAGAAGTTGAAACGGTGCGGTGGATGTATAAGGCGTTTACGCGCGAGGGAATGCAGGAAAGCCGTATTGCCGCCATCCTTAACCAGCGGGGTGTTCTTACAGACCTTGACCGTCAGTGGACGCGCGGCACCGTGCATGAAGTGCTGACTAATGAGAAATATATCGGCAACAATGTTTTTAATCGTACCTCGTTCAAACTGAAAAAACGCCGTGTGGAAAATACGCCGGACATGTGGGTGCGCAAAGATGGCGTTTTCGAACCCATTGTAGAAGCCAGTGATTTTTACACCGCGCAGGGCATCGTCCGCGAACGCAGCCGCAAATACAGCAACGAAGAAATGCTCGACAAGCTGCGCCAGCTCCATGAGCAGCACGGCTGGCTGTCAGGGTTCATCATCAACGAATCAGAGAACATGCCCTCCAGCAGCGTATATACGCAGCGTTTCGGCAGCCTGATCCGGGCTTATAAGCTGATCGGATTCACCCCCGACCATGATTATCGCTATATCGAGATCAACCGGCAACTGCGGAAGATGCATAGTGATATCGTCGAGGATACCATACGGAAAATCGAAGCACTTGGCGGGAAAGTTCGACAGGAAAACCCATCCGAGCTGCTGATCATCAACGATGCATTGCGGGTTTCGCTGGTAATATGCCGCTGCCATCATACGCAGGGCGATGATTACCGCTGGAAAGTCCGATTCGACACCGGCCTGATGCCGGACATCACCGTCGCTGTCCGCATGGCGGCGGGCAATGAAAGGCCGCTCGATTATTATCTGCTGCCCGCCCTCGATATCGAAAACCCGAAGATGCGCCTCGCCGAAAATAACGGGCTGGCGCTGGACTCTTATCAGTTTGACGATCTGGAATTGTTTTTTCAGCTGACCGAACGCGTAACAATAAAGGAGGCTGCATGAGCAAGCAGAACGCCACTATCAAGATGATTCCGGTAGATCGGGTCAATATCCTTAATCCGCGCGTGCGCAATCCTAAAATGTTCGACGCCATCGTGCAGAACATAGCCAAGGTGGGATTGAAGCGTCCGATCACCGTTACGCCATCGCGTTCCCGCGCGGACGGCAAAGATTACGACCTGGTCTGCGGCCAGGGGCGCATGGAAGCGTACATCGCCTGCGGACAGACAACGATTCCGGCGCTGATCATTGACGCCAACGAGGAACAGGCGTTGATTATGAGCCTGGTGGAAAACGTGGCGCGCCGCAAACATAAGCCCATAGAGTTACTGCAGGGTGTCGAGATACTGCGCAAGCAAGGGTATGACGAAAAAGTCATCGCGGCCAAGGTCGGCCATACGCCCGACTATATCGGCGGCATCATAAAACTGCTCGAACATGGCGAGGAACGGCTGGTATCGGGCGTGGAAGCCGGTCAGATCCCCATTACGCTGGCTCTGTCTATCATGCTTGCTCCGCAGAATGAGCAATCGGCGTTGCAGGAAGCCTATGAAACCGGCCAGCTCAGCGGCGGCAAATTTATGGCGGCGAAACGCCTGTTCGATGAGCGCAAACGCTCAGGGAAAACGCTGCGCGGTTCCAGAAAACATTCACAGACGCGCCGGGACGATAATATTTCCGCGCGGGAAATTCTTAAAGCCTACAAACGGGAAGTGGAGCGTAAACGCCTGCTGGCACGCAAGGCCGATGTGGTGAATACGCGCCT
Source organism: Bdellovibrionales bacterium (assembly GCA_050248075.1). Lineage (GTDB taxonomy): Bacteria > Pseudomonadota > Alphaproteobacteria > UBA9219 > UBA9219 > JBFWTA01. Next base: position 1,779 of record JBFWTA010000043.1, read on the forward strand.
GTTATTCTTAGTCGAAGCCATGCATTGCCTGATGAAAGAAGGTCATTTTACAACGCTGCTGCGCGCGGAAGGGCTGGATACCATGCCCCGGCAACTCGCCGATCTGCTATCGGCTAAAGGAGCATAATCCATGTCAAATATGATAAAAAATAAGGTAATAAAAACCAAGGTGCTCAATGATATCAAAATGGGATTTGAGACCGGAACGGTGGTTCTGAAGCTGGAGGAGATTTCCCCGCTCAAGATCATGACCGACGCCATTCGCGTCAGCGAGAAATTCCGGCAGATTGTGGCTTCCATCAAGGAAATCGGCATCATCGAACCGCCGGTGGTGGCACCACGCAAGAAAGATCAGGACAAGCATCTGCTGCTGGACGGGCATTTGCGCATCGAAGCATTGAAGGAAATCGGTGAACGGGAAGTCACCTGTCTGGTGTCTACCGATGATGAGGCTTTTACTTACAACAAGCATATCAGCCGCCTGTCGACCATTCAGGAACATCGGATGATTCTGCGCGCGGTCAAGCGTGGCGTGTCGGAGGAAAAGATCGCGCGGGCGCTGAACCTGAATACGGCCAACATTGAACGCAAGCGTAACCTGCTGAATGGCATCTGCCCCGAAGCGGTCGATCTGCTGAAAGACAAAATGGTAGCCAGCAATGTGTTCAAGGTTCTGCGGCGTATGAAGGCCGTGCGCCAGATTGAATCCGCCACGCTGATGAACGACGCCAATATTTACTCGTTTTCCTATGTTCAAGCACTACTGGCCGCGACGCCAAAGGCGCAGCTGGTCGATCAGGCGAAACCGAAAAAGGTTAAAGGTCTGGACGAACAGCAGATGGCGCGCATGGAGGCGGAGATGGGAAGTTTGCAAGGTGAATACCGGCTCATCGAGGAAAGCTACGGCACCAACGTCCTGAACCTGACGGTCGCCAGAACCTACATATCGACGCTGCTGGCAAATCCCCGCATCGTGAAATACCTGACGCAGCAGCATCCGGAATTCCTTACGCAATTCAAAAAGCTCGCGGAAATGACATCGCTGGGCGGTGAAGTCGCCGCGTAAGGATTATCAGAGACCGGGATCTGTATAAGCGCCGGGACTGTGGGAGAAGCCGCACGGTGGGGCGGATCAAGCGCAGCGGTGGGGATGGCGGCGAACCCGTCTGAGCCCACCACACACCGGCGTTGTAGCAGCATCCCCGCGCTCCGCCGGTGTGTATGCTTTTACGCTCAATCAGAGCTAACCTGCAAAAAATTCGCTGAGTCCGATCTTTTCGGCGTTTTGTGCAAACTGCCCATTCCTCGGCAGGATACCAATTTTACCGCCTGATTTTAACATCGACTTGTCAATCACCTTTTCTAAAAGCATGATACCCTTGCTCAAGGAATCCCGGTCATCCACCTCCAATTCATTAATGTCTCGCGTTTGCTTCAGTTGCGTGATGGTTCCATCGATGAATGAGATGGCGGATTCATCAATGGACTGCCGTGCGCGCCTGTATGCCGCAATGACACCGCTTAGATCCAGATTGCCTTGCTCTACCAGATAGCGTGTTTGCATAGCGAAGAGTCCCATTGCGAACCCGCCGTCCTCTTTTCCCAAAACATCCAGGCACAACTCTTCGATCCGCTTCAGAACCTTGTTTCTGTATATTCTATTCTTCAGATAACTGATCATCCGCGTGTTTCCCCTATAATGATTGTTCGATAGCGCGCAGCTCGCTGGTTACGTCCTGAACGCCGGGAATATCCCAGACGGAATCCCTAAGAATCATGCGCCAGGCGTTGACATGCTTCACATATGTCGCTTTTTCCTGCACCACGGCAACGGGCACCAGAGCCGCACGCAGCACCTTAAATTTCTGATCTAGTAGAACACCCGCCAGAATATCGAAGGGATTGACCGGTAAATTCCGAATGAATGATAGCTGGCGTGAGGAATTGCGTGGTGTAATGCGGCGGCATTTGATCTGGTAGCGAACGCCATCCCCATTGATAGCATCGTAACCGGAAGACGAATTGTTTTGCAATTGCCATCCGAACGCCCGTGAGAACAGCAGTTCACCGTAGTCGCCAGAAGGGTTATTAGCCGAGCGCAGCACTTCCCGTCGCCGCAATTCCTCCAGCGTATCGGAATAAAGCTGAAGAATGTCTGCTGTTGTATGGGGCTGCCAATCCTTAATCATACGCGTCCTTGCTATCTGAGTAGAGGCTATCCTTTCCACGCATCCTGAAAAAGACTTTGTATTGGATCAAGTTTGGAGGGGAATTTTTTCTCACATGTTATACCGAAATATGTCGCAGCGCGTGTCGCACCAACGTAGAGATATTTCTCAAATAAATCGGGATGGATTTCCGCCAGTTTGTCTATACCTACGAAGAAAACGGCCTCGAATTCAAGCCCTTTGATGTGTTGAACATTGAATACACGAACTGCGCTATCTCGTCCGCGCACCCGCCCATCGGGACACGGTATTACTTGTATGTTCTGATCTTCCACTGCACGTTTCAATGCATCAGCGACGGAACGCACGGATTCCTCGTCATTCACCAGAACGGCAATGGAGGGCAGCTTGGGAATGGATTTTTCAATTTCCTTGATACGGGCTGCCAGCCATGCCGCCAGCGCGTCCTCTTTGTCAACGCTTAAGGCCAAAACAGGCGCAAAGCCTTCGTTATCAGCATATTCTTCGGATATATGAACATCAGCCACGCCATCTCCGGAAAGACCGATAATGGCTTGGGCAAGGCGATGTAGTTGGTTACTGTGGCGATAAACAACGGAAACCCTTTCCTGAGCGATCTTTGGGATAGCCCACTTCACTTGATCAATGGATCGCACCCCGTAGCCTGTAAAACGCTGGTTAAAATCTCCGCATGCGAAGAAAGATCTGATGCGAGGGCGTGACAGTGTCGCCATGCAGGCAAGCTGTATGGGGGAAAAGTCCGTGGCCTCATCTACAAGAACCTGCGTGTAATAAATGTTCTGAAGGCGATTCAGTGTTTTCTTGGCTTCTTCATCGGGGTTTCTGATTCCCTCGATAAGATTGTCAGTGTTACGCAACATTGCCAGAAGAAGTATATCGACTTCCAGGGGGTGAACGTCCGTCGGCGAGAAGCCGTCACCGCGATACCAACGCCCCTCGACCTGTCTTGCGCGGCGGAAACGGCGGTAGCGAGCCGGAATTCTGTCGATATATCCGCGCACCGGATTTACAAAACGCCGGAGCATCGACTGAACAATCAAGCTTTTGCCGATTTCTTTTGCGGCGTCTTCGGCAATGATCCTATCACCCAGCCATTCAACGATGCGCCCCGTTGAGTTGGTCTTGGACACCTGTTTTCCTTGCGCGCGCGCCCTGGCATACGACCTGGATGCGCTCATATAACGCGCCATGGCGGCGCGGCGTCCAACGCGGGGTGTATCGATTTCATCCTCGTCATCAGCGTCCTGATCGTCTGCATCGTCATCAGCCTCCGATAATCCCTCCATGAAGCCCGCCAGTTCATCAAGGAAAGCGCGGTTTTTATTGACCTGAAGATTCAATGCTTCCTGGAATTTTTTGTCCGTCTCCTTTTTTCTGGCATCGGCACTCTCTTTTATCGCTGTCGTCAAAGCTGCAAGGGATAAGAACGTGGCCGGAGCAGTCTTGCCATCAAACCCTTTGATGGCGGAAAGGATTTTCTGGCCGATGCCTGCGATTTCGGACGCGGGATTTTCCGACAGGCGCTTTGCATCGGTCTGCAATTCCTTCCAGAATTCCGCTTTTTGCCATTGGTCAAAATCGTCAAACATCTCTCTCAGGCTTTCCTCGGCTTCCGGCGTCAAAATCGCCGCAGCGTCCTTCATGACAAGCCGACCTTTATTTGTCGCTGATTTGAGAACCGGAAACTCGTTACGGGCAAGGTTTTCCCTGAAATCTGCCCAAGTGCTGATCCGCTCGTCCGAAGCGGGAATGCCCTCGCGGTTAAAAGCTTCCTTCACATAGAGCTTCAAAAGCTCGGTGGGGGTGAACATGACCCAATTCCCGGCATGATCCGCTTCCGAATCCGTCAGGGAAAGAAGTCGCTTTTCATCATCATCAAGAAAATTCGGATTTGCTTTCTGACCTAAGCGCCGGATCAAGGTTGTCGTCTTTCCCGTACCAGGTGCGCCAAGGATCATAAGCTGGCTGTTCAGGGGGAGACGGAAAATCCTATCCTGATATTGGTCAAGGATGGGCTGGTCACGCAAATCCATCTTTTCGATGACGTTACGACGTATGCCATCCTTGATATTTGCAGAAACGCTTTCCTCACTTAACAGAGCTTCCAGCACATTTTCATCTATTTGCCCAATGCCAGCCCGAATTAAGAGTGAACGCAGGGATTCGATGGTTTTTGCATAACCATTTCCCCTGATTTCCGCCTTATGCGTATCCCATTCCTGATTAATGATTTTAGGAGAGAAGCGCACGTTCTCCAGAACAGTGACGGATTGTCCGTTTCCGTTTGGTAAATCGTATTCCTCACCAACAGGAAGGGCGGCCAGTCTTCCCACTTTACTATGATATTCCGCCAGAATGATTGGCAGTCCGGTCAGGCTACCTTTATTACAGAAATAATACGTTCTTATTGTTCCATCTTCACTTTTGACAGAAACGCGGGCGATGGCAGGCTCATGAGAGAGCGTTTTATATCCATCAACAACATCGTCCCGCCTGCGCTGGAGATTTCGGTCAGCTTCGCCGTTCGTAAATGTATTATTAACAATCTGTACAGGTTCGCGTCGACCCGATGCAGATGCCAACTCATCCTGCGCTTTGGAGGCAATAGCAGCGAAAGAATCCAGGCTTTCCTGGGCAATGGTTTCGATGCGCTTTTCGACATCTTCTTTATTAGACATACATGTGTGAGCCATAGCGCCTCATTGTCATTAGTATCTGTAGCTTGCTTAAGTCAGAATTAATCGCATTTATGGGGCAAGATTAGTCCTGCCGAAGGTATTAATAAACATGTTTTCGCCGCCAATTTTTCCTTCGTTCGCCGTCACATAATCACTCAGCCAGCAGAACGTGTTCACCAGTTTCATCTGATCGACCGTCTTGCAGGGGATTTCGAGCAGTTTGGGGTTCGCTACCACCACGGCGAGGCATTGCGCGCGGGAGATCGCCACGTTGAGGCGGTTCTTGCTGTAGAGGAATTCGATATTGCGCGGCAGGTCTTCGGCGCTGGACGTCACCATAGACACCAGCACGACCGGCGCTTCCTGGCCCTGAAATTTATCGACGGTGCCGACCCTTGCGCCGTCGGGCAGAACCGCACGCAGGTGATTGACCTGCACGTTGTAGGGGGTGACCACCAGGATATCGTCCGCTGTCAGGCGGCGGGTGCTGCCATCCTTGTCCTGGAACTGTTGTTGCAGCAGGGATTCAAACTGCCGCTTGATGACCGCCGCTTCTTCCGGGCTTTTCTGAGAGCAGCCGGTGTGATTGACGGCCAGGAAATGAATGCCCTCCGGCGTGATGCCTTCGATGGAAGCGTCGAATATCAGATGCCGCTGGCTGTTGCCCGGATCGGCTTCCAGACGGCCATCGTAGAAGGCGTCGGAGATAAATTGGCAGATGGTGGGGTGCAGGCGGCGCGTATTGTCCAGAAAAATGCCCCGGTCGGGCGGGATGGTGGAATGGTCGCCCAGCAGGAATTCCAGCACCGATTGTCCGGCTTCTCCGGGATGCACACCCTGGATGGGCTGTCCCAGCTGCATCTGATCCCCCACCAGGACGATGTTTTTTGCCGCCGTGCCCATGGCCACCACATTCGCCACCGAAACCTGTCCGGCCTCGTCGATGAACAGGTAATCGAAATGCTGGTCGAAGCGCTCATCGGTAAAGAGCCATGCGGTTCCCGCCACCAGTTGCGCGGACAGGCTGATGCTGTCGGTTTTCGCCTCGCTCTTGATGTTCCTCCCCTCATAGGCGGTTTCGTCGTTACCCGCCGTGCATTTCTTTACGCCGGTGAAGCGGACACCCTTTTCGGCAGCCACTTCCTCGATCTTGTCGAGCAGGTTGTGAATTGCCTTATGGGAATTGGCCGCAACGCCCACTTTCTTTCCCAGCCGCAGCAGTTCAACAATGGTGTGACCGCTGGTGTGGGTTTTCCCGGCGCCGGGCGGGCCTTGAATGAATAAATGGCTGTTGGTGAGAGCGGCGACAGCCTGAATGGTTTCCGCCTGCAGATCGTCGCCCCGGACGATTGCCATGCCCTCGGCTATGCCCGTCACGCGCGGCACGGCCTTGTTCAGGACGCTCAATGCTGCCGGGTAGCTCTCTCTTCCGGCCAGCATGTCCTCTGCGACACGATAGATGGCGGCGCGGATGCCCTGCGTACCGACTGGGCCGGTGGGGCCGATCGAGAACCGGTCAGGCAGCGGCGGCTTGTTCTTGCCACGTTTGATCTTCACAATGCTGTTGCTTTCATCCAGATCGAAGATGGTGCCTGCGGTTTCCATGATAGCGATATCCATGACCGTCTCGCCGGGGCGCAGTTTGTATTCCTGCGGCGGGAAACGGTAGGTATAAACCAGCGGTTGCTTCTCCGGCTCCGGCCCGCCGATAAGCGTAAGTCCACCCAGACATTCGGTATCGTCAATCAGTTCGTCTTCGAATTTATTCTGCCGTTCGAAGCTCGCCCACCATTGCGGCTTGGCCTCGCGGTTATGGAATTCCAGCAAATGGGCGATCCGTTGCCGCAGATCGCGGGTCTCATCGGTGGCGCCGTCCAGCAGGCGTGTCTGGCAGGCCTCGTATTCGATTTCCCAGTCCTTGCGCTCGGCCATCGGCTCGTCATTGAATTCCGGATTGCCCTTGAACCACGGGCAGTCGCCGGGCTTCAGCGTCAGCAACCAGTCGCGTAGCTTGTGCGTGGAGATGCAATCCACCTCGTTATATTCGGCGATCTGGCGCAGCAGTTCGGCTTCCTGCGTTTCCCGCCACTCGTTATAAACGACGATGCTGTCGCCTGCGGTAGCCACGGCACCATCGCGCTTTTCCATGTAGAAGGTTTCGAGATTCTTAATGGAATAGGCCGGTTCGGAGACGCGGATGCTTTCGCGCACTACCGTGAACAGATCGACGAATTTCTTCTGGCGCAGAAGATTATCCAGCTGTTCTTCGGCAATTGCATAACGGCAGGCAAGCCGTTTGAGCGCGGCCTGCTCATAGTTGGCGTAATGGTAAATATGCGCGTTCGGGTGCGCGGCCATATGATCGCCGATGAAACGCATGAAGCGGCCGAAGGTTTCCCGCTCCGCTTCGTGATCATGCGCCCAGAACGGCAGAAACGTGTGCTTATCGTCTTTCAGGTAATAAATGCCGAATAGATATTCGAGGCCGTTGGGATGCAGCGGATCGCCTTCCATATCGAAAAACAGGTCGCCCTTGTCCGGCATGGGCATGCGGGTGAATCCCTTGCCGGGCGGAAATGGGATGATCTCGCATTTATTCTCGCCGGTCGTGCGCTTATGTATTTGCAGGGAGGCCTGCGCCCGCAGCCGTTGGAGTATGTCGGGATTCAGTTCCGTTATGCGGGCATCCGGCGCCAGCGCTGCCAGCGCGGCGACGCTGTTTACGCCCGCGGCTTTCAGCTTCTCGATCTGCGGCCTCTGCATATTGGCAACCAGGCTCAAATGGTCGTCACGCTCCCACTGCTGTTCACAGGCGTCCTTCCAGTGGCAGAAGCGGCAATACTGGCAGGGATCGGGATAGGAATCGGCATGCGGGCTGGGAATAAAGGCCTCAAACCGACGTTTGGCATGTTGGTAGTAATAGAAGAAATCGTCGGCCTTGAAGCTCGCCAGCCGCTGATCACCGAGGAACAGGTGCATCTGCTTCGGGCGGACACCCTGCAGGTGCGCCAGCAGATCGGTATAGACACAGAGCTGAATGATGTGCTTCGGCTCGCCGTTCCGCGCCAGCTTGGTATCCAGCACCTCATAGCTGAAATCGCCCAGCACAGACGGCATGTCCACTCTGAGCAGAAAGTCGGCGTCGCCGCGCCAGTTATCCTTAAATAGTACGCCCTGATACACTACGTCCGCGCCGGATTGCAGCGCCTGCCGCGTCAGCTCCACGCGCTCCGGCAGTTTCGGCTCTTTTGGAATTTCGACGACTTTCTTACCGGCCTTTTTCAACTGCTCCAGATAGGCGGCTTCATGCTCAAACCCTTTTTTCTGTAAAAGCCGGTTGCTGGCGGATTCCTCCGCCTTCTCCATGGCCTCGGCGAAGCTTTTCAGATCCAGCACGGTGCTGTGGTGACAGCTCAGGAAATGCACCAGATCTGAGGGAGAATAGAGGAATTGTGCGTCGCCGATTTTCTGCATATCAATCCGGCACCGGCGCTTGCAGCTGCGCCTCAAAATACGGCATTAGGTGGTTTTCAAAGAATTCATGCCCGAGCTTTGCCCGTAATTCCGTGATGATGTCCGCTATGGGATCGGCGGCGTCACCGTCGTTTGATTGGAAATGCAGGAATGTTCCGTCCGTAGCGAGGCGGTATTGCTTCATCAGCAGGTGCTTTGTGATCGTCGCTTCCCCTTCTTCTTCCTTGTTCACGACCATGAATTTGACAGGATTAAAGCTAATATGAAGGTAGGCGTTATTCACACTCGACAGGCTGACATGGTCTGGCATGTGCATGTCGACGCGATATACCGGCGCCTCATACTGGACGGCAATCGGCTCATTCTCCACGGTATAGGTGCAGCGGCTGCTGAACAGGCGCCGCGTGATGTCCTCGGTTTTTTTATCAAGGGCAGCATTCAACTCCGGTACGTTGCGCAGAATCTCGCAGAAATCCAAAACTTCCTGCACCGCGCGCATGATCACCGCATTTTTACTGGCGACCAGTGCTTCCGCCGCGCGGTAGACAGCTAATTCTCTTTCTTCGTCGGCAGTGAAGCGGGCATGTATTGCCCGCGCCAGTTGAAGGTATCGCGGGATGGAGGGAGTTGCATCCTGATGATCGTCCTCGAATGCTTCCTGCGGAAGCTCTGCCTGTGCTACGCCCGGCTCACAGAGTGTTTTGGCGTAATCTATGCACTGCTTCAGCATAATTTCTCCTATTTTATCTCCGATAGCTGTTTGACCATTTCCTCATACGCCTTTTTAAGATGCGGCGGCTCGAGGATTTCCGCATGGCCTTCCCAGGTCATGATGTACCAGCACATTTCCTTCCAGCCGCCCGCCGTAAAGCGGACGATCAGGGAGCCGTCAGGTTGCTCTTCGTTTTGCTGCGAGGGATGGAAATGATGTTCCTTTGCCGCCTCCGCAATCGCCGGAGAAAACCGCCACACCACGTCATACGGCTCTTCCTGGAACACCCCGAAGGAGCGTTCGGCATACTGCTGCAGGTCGAACGCCGGGTCTTTCCGGTATGGCACATCGAGCAATGAAATATCGGCAATATTGGGAAGGCTGAAGGAGCGCAGGCCTTTTGCCTGCTCGCACCACGCCAGCAGGTAATGCCGCAGGCCGTAAACAAAGCCATATGGATGCACGATACGCTCTTTCACATCGCCCTTCACCCGGCCATGATAGGTGATCTTGACCTTGCAGAATCCCTTGATCGCCTCACGCAGAATATAAAGCACATGCGGATTGATACGCGGGCGCGGCCCCGGACGCATGGCATGGCCTTCCGCCTCAAGCAGCGCCTCAAGGTCGGTTTCGATGCTGGCGGCACTTTCCGGCCGCAGACGGCCTTTGATCTTCAGCCACAGTTTATCGAGGTTATCGGCATGATGCAGAAGGTTGTCCTTGCGCAGCAGGTCGATAGCCGTTTTCATTTCTGCCAGGTCTTCGGCGGAAATTTGGATCAGCCCGGCAATGGCACCGGCCGGCAGGCGCCAGCGTTTCGTTTTACCGTCGACACGCAGCTCTTCCACATGCGGGAACAGTGACAGCAGCGCGTCGCGCATGCGCTCGGCGGTGCGGCGTCCGACGTCAAATTCCTCCTGAATCTCCTGCAGGCCGATGCCTTCGGTGGATGCCTGCATCATCAAGGCTAGCTTCAGTAATTGTTCCGACTTCTCTAATCGCATTCCTCGCTCCTTATAACTCGACCGACCATAATGCAGTCATACGACACAAACGGTCGTATGTCTTGTGGAGATATTCCTGATGCGACCGATTATGACGTATGGATGTGCCAGAGTAATATCGTCTTTACTCAACCCCATACACCGGACGGAGACGGAAGATGAAAGCATTCTGGGTGGCTGCGTGGCTCATGATTACGGCGCTTCCGGCAATGGCGCAGGATTACACCATCCGCGATGCAGCAGGAAAGCGCGTGGAAACGGTGGAAAAATCTTATGGAGACAGGTGGATCAGGCGCGACGCCACCGGCAGAAGAATCGGCACGGTAGAAAAATCCTATGGCGACCGGATGATCTTGCGCGATGCTTCGGGTAAGCGCATCGGCACGGTGGAGGAAAGCTATGGCGGGCGTAAAACAGTGCGCGATAACAACTACCGCACGCTCTACCGGATTGA
>JBFWTA010000044.1:0-12103 GCA_050248075.1 Bdellovibrionales bacterium
ATTCCACCGTGCCAGCGTGGCTTCGTCGGTAACTTTCTGATCGCGTATATTGTCGGTCACCGTATCGACCAAAGTTTCCTTGGATACGCTGCGCGTATAGCGGAGGGCCAGCGCATAAGGCTTGCCGGCGTTCCATTCGCCTTCGGGCGCCCAGAGCGAGGCGCGGTAGACGCTAAAGCCGAAGCGGCGATACGTGCCGCTGCCGACTTCGTCAAGCGGCGTTTTGATCCGGGCGCGCACGGCGGGAGGCAAAATATCTTCTGTCTGCGCCCGCACAGGCATATTTAGTCCGATGAGCATGGCCAGCCCGAACATGGAAAAAAGGATCGCGGGACGCATTCCTGCCGTCATTGTGTTTTACCCCGTGTATACGGTCATCAAAGCACTCCGGGGCGTTCCGGGCAATCGGCTATTTTAAAAAGGTGTTAACCGCCGGACCGGATATTCAGGAGCAGGGCGGCGTGATCCGAATAGGGTTGCGGAAGTACGCTCAGTTCCGCCCGCCCGGCCACGCCGCGCGAACAGATGCACAAATCCAGAATTTTCTGATGCTTGTGAAAAAAGAAGGTGGGATGCTCCTCGCGGTTCAAAAGCACAAAACGGCCCCCGTCCAGCAGGGGGACGATTTCGCCGAAGCCCGACAGAATGTTAAAATCGCCGAGAAAAATAACCTCGCCCTCCACGGCCCGCATCAGGTTGCGCGCCTCGATCAGCTGCCATGCGCGGATGGTTTTTTTAAGTGAGAAATGCGCAAAGAAAAGGGTAAGATTTTCGTCGACATGAATTTTATAAACCAGCCTTTTCACGCCCCGGGTGAAATACAGCTTTTCGAAAACATGTTTCCTTTTGGCCAGAAAGGCGTTGCTCTTGCCCGATGTGAAGTTGAACGACCGTAAAAGGCTTTTTTCGCCGTATTTATTTTCGATGTCGAAATTCGGGTATGTCTCGTTGATCAGTGCTTCCAGCTGATTGAGCTTTTTCCGGTTAGGCGTTCCCTTTTCGATCTCGACGAGACAGCAGATGTCGGGTTCTTCCCGGGCGATCAGTTCCGCGAGCTGGCGCAACGCTTCCTTCTGAATCAGCGGCGAGCAGTAAAAATGCCGGTACGCATAAAGCAAATGTTCCGCCAGTCTTCCGCTCAGGCCGCGTGCATAGCCCAGGTTGGAAAAAAATATTTTGTGCCGGACCATAGGTGTTTTCCTACAGAATGGCCCGGAACAGCCGGGCCAGATAAGCGGCGGCCCTTTTCCATAAAGGAATTTCCCGCAAAAGCTTGAGCGTAAATTCGCGGCTTTGGCGAAGGTCGTTGAGAAAATCCTGTTTCATTTCCGCCAGCGCGGTTTCGTTGCGGATGATGACATTGGCTTCCCGGTTATGGAAAAAACTGAGCGCATCCATGTTGGCGCTGCCGATCATGCCCCAGCCGTCATCGGTCATGATGATCTTGTTATGCAAAACGGTCGGCATGTAATGATAAAGCCGCACGCGGTTCCGCAGCAGCCGGCGGGCATAGGAAAGTCCCGCCCAGTCGGCGACCGGAACGTCGGAATGCAGTGGAACAAGCACGATCACCTCGACGCCGCGGGCCGCCGCGCGGTACAGGGCGCGGCGAAGCCGGCGCGTGGGGATAAAAATGGCCTGGCTGATATAAACGAATTTCCGGGCGTTTTTAACCGCATCGACCATCGCCATGTATATGGGGTGGCGGAAAAACCGGGGTTCGCTCTGGATGTAAAGAAAGTCGCTGTCCGGATTTTGCGCGGCCACGTCCGATGCCTTGCGCATGCCGCGGTTGCGCTCCAGAGCCTGTCCGGCTGGGCGCACAACGGGGCCTGTGATGCGGATTTGCGTATCGCGCCAGTTTTCCATGCGCTTCGCAAGACAGACGCCGCCGATGTAAAGGATGGAGGAATCCACCACCATTGCCTTGATATGTGTGCGCGGAAAGAAACGCCTCGGTTTAAATATATCCAGCAGGCGCGGCGAATTATAAAAACGCATGATGCCGCCCGCCTTGCGGAATTCGTCGAGCAGGGGCGAAAAATAAAAACTGGCGCTTCCTACCTTGTCGATCAAAAGACTGACCTTGATACCTGCTTTGGCTTTGAGAATAAAAAGCTCCATGAACTTCTCGCCGGTTTCGTCATTCTCGAAAATATACTGCTCCATATCGATGGAAGCCTCGGCCGCCGCACAATCCGCGTACATGGCATCCCATGTCGCGCGCGGCGATAGAAAATATCGCCATTCATGCGATTCCAAAGCTTTGGGTATTTCCTTTTGCATCGCTTCCGCCATCTAATGACCCGAATGCTAGAGTACGGTTACTATCTATCGATTCGAGCGACCCAGAACCTGCCAATCATGATGGCATTTTTATGCGCGGGGTTTCTACGCTTTCGTGCATTCACGGCGGGAGGGGCATATGGCCAGACAAAGCCGGGCGGAAGGCGCGTCGCGTAATTTCCTGCAGGGCAGCGCATCTAATCGCCCAAAATTCGTTACGCGCAAGCCAACCGAACTTCTGCCGGAAAGTCCGGCCGTTGTCTCGATCGCGCATGAGCTTGAGGAATTCCACACACGCATTATCGCCCTCGAGAATCTCGTGGCATCCGTTCTTTCGACGGCCACCGAGGAACAGCTTGCGAATGCACGGGATACGGCGCAGCTGATCGCGCCGAAAGAAGGCTATACCCAGCATCCCTTGACCGTCCAGGCATCGGAACGCATGCGCGATCTTATCGCTAAGGCCGAACATTTAAGGGAAAATCTGGCAAAGGTGGAGTAGCTTGCCGGCGCGCGCCGCATGCTTGCCCGTGTCACGGACGCCGGAAGGTGTCGATGCACGGAGCGTTCATTCCTCCCGTAGTACTCATGAAGGTCTGGCCTTGTCCGGGAATTCAAAAATATCGATGCCGGCCGGGCATGCTCCAAAGGCCCGTTTTTAAAGGGCAGGCGGCAGGCAATAAAATCTGCGGGCCGGCCTAGGCTTTTGCTTGCCTGCACGCCGAAAAATCTGTTTATTATCAACGGCACGGAGAGATGGCTGAGCGGTCGAAAGCGGCGGTCTCGAAAACCGTTAGGGGTGTATGCTCCTCAAGGGTTCGAATCCCTTTCCCTCCGCCATTATTGAGTTTTTTGATTTTCGGCGTCTCTGGTTGTCTCCCTAAATCTCATGTCATCTCATCTTTTGGGGAGCAGTTTGGGGAGCAGCAACCCACGTAATGTGTTAAAGCCACAGCCTAAGAATTAGAGGCATTTCCTGTCCTATTGCCCAGATATTCACACAAAATAGATTCTCTAGTAATGTCCGTATGTGGCCTAGTTTCTCTACCACCATAGAAAATTGAATGAAATTCGCTCCTGTAAAAGATGAGTACGGCCCGTACTTCGATCTGACCGCGCAAGATTTGCCCGAAATTTCGATATTTGAAACGCACGGGAAGGATAGCTGTTTTATTGCCCCGAAAGGCAAGAGTCATATTTTCAAAGGATTCAAACTTTCCAATAACGCGCTAGTGGATGTTTGCTGTGATATTGGATTTTATCCGTCGAAACAGACGGGGAAATACATTCCACGCTTAACTCTATTCAAATCAGATAAACAGTTTGCGGTGAAAGAGCAAAAGCCCAAACAAAAAGTTATTGTTGATATTGATGATTCCGAGACAGCAGCCAATTTTTGGAAAATGATTGGCTTCCTCAATAATTTCAAAGACCTTGTGGATATTGAAAACTTTAAGGAATCCTATTCGGTTGTCCATAGAAACGCATTCATCGTTGAATTTGATAACAAAGAAACCGCATCTAAAGTTAAAGATTTGCAGGAGCTTTTTTCGAAAGCAGATTTTACTGAGTACGAAATTGAAGCAATACTTCGGGAAGACAGAAAGAAGAATTTAAAACGTTACGAACGCCTCTTAAAAGAGCCCGAAGCATGGAAATCCTATTTTGAAAAGTATCAATCGGAAATCAAAGGATCGGGAGAAGAAGCCGTATGGCATCATTTTTTGAAAAAACATCACTGGCTTTTAGGGCTTAATGTAGATTTAAAATTCATACGCGATTTAATTCTCGAAGCAGATTTAGGAGTCAAATCCACTGATAATTCGGGTAGCCCGGTGGCTGATTTTCTGGGAATTTCAGATTTTACAATTTTGGTCGAGTTGAAAACCCCAAACACGAAGATTTTTACTGAACAAAGAAAAAGAACAGCAAGAGCTAAAACATGGTCATTTTCAGATGATTTTATTGATGGCGTGAGTCAGTGCCTCTCTCAAAAGGCCGAGTGGGAAAAGAATCATCGCATTAAGTCTATCACTCAAGACAATCAAATATTAGATCAAGTGCGGTACAGAACACTTGACCCCAAAGTCATATTTTTAATTGGCTGCAAGCAAACAGAATTCCCAGAAACTTCAAAAGATGTAGATGTATCTACAAAACGAGATACCTTTGAAATTTTCAGAAGGAATAATCGTAACTTAGATATTTTGACTTATGATGAGTTATATGAACGCGCTTACTACCTTGTTCACAACTCTTTTGCAAAACAGTAAGTTTTATTTTTTTGCAGAGCATTATGCCTCAAATGAACCGAACAACTTTGCTATGCCATAATTCCAATAGCTGGTGCAATTTGATCATCCCATATCGGTTCAATTGAACGGTAAAAAATATGAAATAATAACCAACATGCGTAAATGACATCAGGGTCATAACATCCTGCAGATCCTATTTTCGCATGTGCAACAGCATGGCGAAGTCCGGGGCCTGTATTTTTTTCAAAGATTAACTCCAAATGATAGGCCAACGTCGGAGTAAATATCTTTTCAATCTGTGGTCTAAAATTTAAAAAAATAGAACTTAAAGCTAAATCTTCTTCGGTTGCATCATCCCGTCTTTTCGATGGGTCAAATCCATGAATTTCGAGAGTGTGTCGCAATATAGCTTCAATCTGAGGGATGATCAGAAATGTTGCCGATATAAAATCGCCTTGTAGGAACCGCGTGCATCCGAGAATCAGTATCTGTTTAAGCGGCATGGGCACAAAAGGCGTTGCGTGGATAATTGGGGCGATCACTTCTTCTGTTATGGAATAATTTTCATTGATCGCCAAACGTGCGGGTTCAATTCCTGCCGCTACCGTTATGTGACGATACAATTTTTGCGCTCGATTTATTGTTGTATCGTACCAATCTTGATCAGGTTCACCAAATGCTGGTGCGCCAGATGTTTTGTTTACTGGTCTGCCTTTCATATCAATGTGGGACACTGCAAACATTGCGGAAATTGGATTTTCTCGCGCTGTTTTTAAGGCATCTTTCTTCAAAGCATCTATGTCTCTTGGTATGTCGATACTCGCAAATCCCTGTAGGGCCGTCGCCAAATCAAATGTTTTGAATTTGTTGTATATCGCCTCACGACTGGGGGCCAAATCTAAATTCAAAGGGACGGATACCATTTGCAGAGTCGACGCTCTTTGCAAAAGTCTCAATTCATCTTCCAAAATTCTTTGTTCGTCATGAGTATTGGGCAACTGTCTTAATTGTAATAACGCCTCAGTTACCCAATATGCTTCAGCAGCTGGTGTAGAAACCTGTTTTCTCATTTTCAAGGTTTGTTCAATGGCTTTTAACTTACAGCGACGACAATTATCGTCTTGCTTTAATTCGCGATATATTCTGCTCGCGTAATCGTATATCTCTCCAGCTACCAGTGGATTTGTGCCATCTGTGTCCGGCGCAACCAGTTCAAGATCGCGTGCGGTATTCTCCTGATCAAATATTCCATAATAACAGCCTAACTCGGCGCTACGTCTTATAGCGACGCCTACCTTCTTTCGTTTAGCTTCTTCGTATAGGTCTTTTAGTGCTTCCGTGATTTCGGATGCTAGCTTTCCTTTCTTGGAAATGCTGTGGCTGATTTGCAAACCTCGTTGAGCATAATCGACTGCTTCAACTAACGCGTAACCGGCATCCGTAAATTCAGGGATTAAAATTCCCTCAAGGATTTCCCTTACTAAAGTGCAATAAGAAGTTACCGCTGCGATTGCGGCTTTCCATTTCTTTTTGTCGTTACTCCAAACAATATCGGCGATGCGAGCTTTCAATATTGGATTCTCAACTTTTTCGATTGCTCCATATAACGTTTCATTTTGTTCTCCTTTCAAATCGCTAGGAATTAGCGACCTCCTGCCTTCCCAATATCCGGTATGCGCGCCCCATACATTTGCTCTATCGGTCGGTCGCAAGTGTAAGTTCAGCAATTGAGCCAGCGCAGAATATAAATCGTAGCTGTTCGAGTCATTTTCTTTTTTCGCTTCAATAGCAGCAGACCAGTAGGCATCGGCTAATTTATATGGCTCCATTGACGCAATATGTTTGATTGGATTTTCAAATGAATTATCCAAAAACATTTCCGTTAATATCTTTAGGTTTATCGTAGTGGGTGCGCTTGTTTCAGATGCAGCATTTTCTTGTTTTTCGCTCATCAGTGTCCCCGCTTATTGTATTATGGCATGCCGCCCACAAATCCGCTCGTATCTTCGTTTTTTATCAATGTCAGCCGAGTCCCAACGTGACGACATGTGCGTTTAGGACATGATAGATTAGTTGCCACCTCATCCAAATAAACATCACGATGTACAACCTTGATAAGCAGTTGTGTAGGGCTTTGCAGCCAAGTGTGAAGGCACCTCATACAAGTTGCTTCGATTAAGACCGACTCATCCAGATCTCGTAAAGCGGTATCCTCCAGCCAAGTCACCAAAAATCCTCCGCGCTAGGAATTCTGTTGTATGCGATCTTGCCGCCTGCATATCCCCCAGGAGGAGGCGTCCATGTTCCTAAGGTGACAATACGCTTTCCGAATTTTCTATTTAGGCGATCTATCGTGTTTGTGAGTATTTCGCATTTCTTTCGTTCGTCGTCGTCATTCAAAAACATATCCAGTTGGCGTTCGTTAGCAGACGATAAGTCTAAAAGGGTCACGCCTACGCGAATGATTACTGAGTTTGGGCGTATCTCTCGTTTTACTTTTTCCCATAAATTATTTAATGCGTGTTGGCAGGCGTGTTCATCTTGAACGATTGGAAGTTCGCGTTGCCCGAACCATCCGCCATTTCGCATATCCAGCCAAAGCCAAAGTTTACCGGCGTAAAAGCCATCGCGCCGCATTCGGTTGGCTGCTTTTGTAAGAAGAAGCTTTGAGCATCCCGTTGCTTTTTCAATGTCGCGCCAACCCGGGGATAGAACGCGGCCATGTCCAAACATTCCACGAGAAGTAGGTTGCGCAAAAATGTCGTAACCATGGAGGGCATACCACATGCGCTCACCATTCACGTTTTTCCATAACGCCCGCATATGCTTTGGCTGAGAGTTGTACAAATCGCGGATGGAATGAATGCTCGCTTCATTCAATCGCCTTTCCATTCTTTTTCCGACACCGGGAATGTCTTCCAGAGATAATTCGAAAAGCGGTTCCGGCATGTTCTTCGGATGCCAAATCGTTATTCCATTGGGCTTATCAACCTTGCACGCGATTTTCGCGAGCAGCCGGTTTGCAGCAAACCCGATTGAGCAGGTTATTTGATCACCAATATTTTTTCGGATACGACCTTTAATCCGTATTGCCAAGCTTTGGGGGTCTCTGATTGCAGACTTATCGAGCTTGCAAACGAGTTCGTCGATTGATTTCACGGTTTCAATCGGTATCTCACATGTAATTTCATTCAGAAGTGCGTTATGTGCACGGCGGAACAAGTCGCAGCGTTGCGTAACAAGAATAAGTTCGGGGCAAATTTTCAAAGCGTCCGGCACACGCATGACGTTCTTGCAGCCAGCGGCCTTGGCTTCCTTGGAGCAGGCAATTACGACCGTGGAATTTGCCGCAGAGGTTTCAAAAGGAATTACGCCAACAGGACGACCGCGCAGTTTTGGCATGGCTTGTTGCATCACAGATGCGAAGAAGCCGTCAAAATCGAGATATAGTCTCTCTATTGTCTCCGCCTGCCTCATAATACCTGCCGGTCAATGGACAGGGATTAGAACAAAACAGGAACACACGAGTCAACAAATCTATATTCCTGCAACTAATTCAAACGGTTATGCTGATAGAGTATCAGAAACATGAATGGATAAAGTTAGTCATATGAGTGATGCGTATAAAAGATTCCGTGCACTGAGAGACCGCCTAACTGACTGGCGCGACGCAACCACTGCCAAAAAAAGTGCGCTAGAAAAAACCGTCGATCAAGATTCTTGGAGCGTGGCTGATTGGGATCGGTTCTACCGAAAGCAGTGGCTCGAAGTTATGGTTCCTCGTGTAAAAGAATATTCAGAGCAAAATGCTAATTCGGTAATTATTCCAAATCCCGCATACCACGGAAGCCCATACCACGGGACAACTGAGTTTGACCCATCATTAGGCCAAGGGTTGGGAGTATGGTTTCAACCTGAGTTAATTGGCGGCGCTTCGTTTGCTATCTCCCGAAGTCGGCATTTGGATTCGGCTACACCAGTTGTCTATGAGGTTGAACTGAAGCCCAAAAGAATTGCCATCTTCCCGACCGAAGTAGACGCATATGTTCTAAGTATCCCAAAAGAGGACGATGACGAGGATTTCGCAACTCGCAATCCATTTTCCTTACATGAAGTTCGAGAAATTCTTCAAAAAGAAGGATTTGATAGCATCTACCTACAAGATCAACAGACAATATCTGCTATTAAACCTGACATTATTAAGATAATTGCTGAGCATCGCGCATTGCCAATCTTCGACGAGCACATTAGACCAGTAAAAGAGCGGGAATTAGGCGATAATTTCCCGCGTGTTTTTGACTATCTCAGCAAGCTCTCTAGATAAATGTGTAATCGCTACGAACAGCGCGGCTCAGCCAGTCAAATACGCAAAATTGCAGCGAATATGAATCGTAGTCTCGCTACGACCTCGGCCACGGATAACCTTGCCCCACAAGATAGCGTCTATCCCGATCAAGATGCGCCAATTATCCGTAATGGGCTAGGCGAGGACTTAGAATTGATATTGGCCCGCTGGGGATTTCCGCCTATACCCGGCCAAACTGCGCCCATCACGAATATTCGTAATCTTCAAAGCAAATGGTGGAAAGACGTAAACCGGGAATTCATTACCGATAAAAAATATCGCTGCCTAGTTCCGTTTTCTGCATTCGCTGAACCCGTCCGGGATTCAATTTGGTTCGTGACCCCCAATGCTGAAGTCGCATGCTTTGCCGGTATATGGCGACCATGGGAAGGCGAACGACTTGCAGAGCAGCCAGGACAAAAACGAAGATCAAGAGAAAAACGGAATTGGATGCTCTATTCGTTTTTAACAACAGATGCTAACGATATCGTCCGGCCTGTACATGAAAAGGCAATGCCTTCAATTTTAGTATCAACTGAAGATCAAATTGAATGGCTTAATGGTGGCATTGATAGTTTGAGACTGCAGCGGCCATTGCCCAACGAACAATTACAGGTTCGGCATTAGGAGCGAAGATTTCTTGGTTGGTTCAACAACTGCGAAAAATGGCCCGTCATATGCCTTTGTCGTATGAATAGCATTTACCTCAGTGGGATTTGGTAACACCAAACCAACAGTCTTTTCCGGCTCAGCAATTTCATGGTACCGCATCTCACCAGAACGCATCTTGTACTTTCCATATACACGTTTGCCTAATCCCATCTGTCGTAGTGCCTTCTGTATCTCAAGTTCCTGATGGGCATGAATATGCAAGGGCGGCACCGGCCCGCCAAAGATATTGCTCAAATCGTTTACTGGGCTTATGCGTGGGCAACCCCATTGCCTTTTTGAGATTTCATTGCAGCCGGTAACGAGCAATGTAGCCAACACTTCCTTAAGCATTTCAGGTTCTGGCAGATCTCCATTGCTCTTGATCTTCGTCCAGACGACTGGCTCACCACCATCAAGCGCGGATGGCAGCTTTGTAAAAATCACTGCTATTTGCTGTTTGCCATCTTTACTAGCCCAACGGCTTAGAAAATTATTTGGACATGGTCGAAGACCAAGCGCATCGGCTGGTAATTCCTCTGATTCAATATTGTTCACACCCCAACGGCGCGTGAAATTATCCGTCAGTTTCAGTAGTTCAAGTATCGAGCTATCTTCATCCGTCCCATGTACTGCACCGAATTTATTCATCACTCCGATAATAGGAAGATTGTCCGCAAAATGTTCATTGTCGCGCCCGGCATATACCCAATGTGGCTTGCTGATCGAGCGAATAATCTGCTCACGCATCAGCCAGGTGCCAGCACCTATGCCCTTCGGATAAAGCAAGCTCTGCGTCTGAACCTTGAACTGCTTGGCAATAAGATCATCAATGAACAGGTCTTCGCCGTGATGATAAGGATATAATTTCAGATTATTGTTCTCATCACATTGTGCGCCAAAAGTGCGAACACTCGTTGCCAATCCGGCCAAGAGAACCGGTGAACATAAATCTGTGGCAACGACCAGAAAATCCAGTTCGACTTCTTTTGCATTTATGCAATCGACAGCAGCATCAAGAAAGCGGGAGTCAAATTCCGTGCCATGAACAGCAGCTAACCCACCCAGAAACGGCGGAATGACCTTTCGTAATGTGGGTTCATGTAGCTCATTTGACGGGTTAAAGCGCACCAACGCCGCCCGCACATTATTGGCGACCGGTTTGAGATCATTATAGGTTAAGCCCAACGTCATTTAAAATTCCGTCGTAAAATGCCTTGTCTTAAAAAACTTCAAATCGCAATATCGACTTCTAATGTGTAATCGGGGTCAGTCACGATTTCGCCCGTATTTCTAAGCGTGTATTTACCCGGACGAGCGATTTCGAGCTTGTCCAACATCATTTCAAATGCCTTTTCTTCATTCGTACCGGCAAGGCAAATGACTAACCCTTCAGCAGGGTTTGCTCTTAATGCAGTTCCGTGAAACTGTTCTTTTTTCAATACCGAACCATCTGCGTTGCAATAAGCAACACCGACCAGAATGCGCTTGCCGATAAGCACCTTCGCCTGTTCTTCGGTCACATCCATCAAGGGTTTCGGTACGGCGCTCATTTGCTTCCTTTGGCTTTCTTCGGCGTTGAAGCCTTAGCCCATGCAGCGTCAAACTGTTTCGAGAAACGGTCAGCCAGCAGTTTTGAACGTACCGATATCCATTCCTGCCTGTGGGCGGATTCATTCATCGGAAGTACCAGATTATCGCCATACATGTAGTAAGGGGCCAAATCCCGGTCTTCCTTGTTAATCCAGCGATACTCCACATAGCTTGCAGGGAACGCCCAATCACCTTCGCCTGTGAGAACCTTTGCATCAATGTTTTCGAGTGCAGCCATGCGGTCGATATGCGCTTTGCCGATCTCATCCTGAAAGGACAGGCTGCTGCGCTCGTTCAAAAACACCTGACGAATGCGGCCACCGTTCTTTAGCGTCGCATAAATATGATCGAGGAATTGCCGGTAGCCGTCTTTACCGCTGAATACCCGCACTTCCTGCTGGCGCATCTTGACGCCATCGCCATCCAGAAACTCTACGCCTTGCATATCCAGTGTTTCGGCAATGCTTCTGAGGGTGCGTTCCTGCGGTTGAACCTGTTCGGTTTCAATCTTGCTCAATGTCGCCTGTGTAATACCCACCTTTTCGGCAAGCTCTTTGCTCGATATCTCCAGAAGGCCACGGGCGGCCCTTATCTGACGTGCACTAATCATGGTGCTCATTCTCCCCGAAAAACATGGTTAATTCCATGCCTGTATCACTTGCAAACCGGCTTTCTTGTCTAAAAGCATGTCAAAATGGCGTTATGAAACTAATAATAACATTTTACATCATCCAAAAGATAGGGCATGGTGACCATAGTATATGAATATAGTGTTTATAACTTAATAATGACATTTATTGACTTAATCCATTGCAAAAGGAGGCATTATGAGCAGGAAGCATAAAAAGGGGCGTATAACCACAATTCGTAGCGGGGAAGGCCCCACCAAGGAACGCCGCCGCCAGAACGGCGGTGTCATCAAGGAAATAGCTGACCGGGACTATCACGATAAAGTTCTTGTGACCCGATATAAGGC